>NZ_JBVHCY010000012.1:0-104797 GCF_057922445.1 Flavobacterium sp. UM26
GTCCTAATCGGGGCATAAGTAGCTAACTTTGATGGAAGATAAGGTTCACTTTGTCAGTTTGGTTGTTGATTAAAAGTACTCTAAATTTATTTAGCAAATCTAAAGGATGGCAGTGGCATCCTTGCTTGCCAGGGTTCGGCAAGCAAGATATAGCGGACAGCGGGACGACTCGTGTGGTGGGCAGGTCACGGGTGCTCCTTATCACGAAACTGCTTGTTAGAATTACCCTCTTCAAACAAAAAACCCACTCGCTAGGAATGGGTTTTGTGGGATTATTTTAAAAGATACTCTTGCATAAATCGGATAACGGCCAGTCGTTGATAATCGACATTGGCTTTTTTCTTGAAGCCGTGACCTTCGTCTTTGGCCTCGAGGTACCAAACCGTATTGCCTTGTGCTTTGAGTTTGTCGCGCATTTGAAGGGCTTCGGTCACGGGAACGCGAGGGTCGTTGGTGCCTTGAATGATGAATAACGGTTTTTTGATTTTATCTGTATTGTTTAAAGGCGCCATTTTATCAAAAAAAGCGGCCATTTCTGGGATGCGTTCATCGCCATATTCTACTCTTCGCAAGTCGCGACGGTATTCCTCGGTGTTTTTTAGGAAGGTATTAAAGTTGGAAATCCCTACAATATCTACCGAGCATCGGATTTTGTCGGCATAGTGAAAGGCCGTAGCCAAGGTCATATAACCGCCATAACTTCCGCCCATAATCATAATGCGGTCTTTGTCGAGTTCGGGTTGTTGGGCAATCCAATCCAATAGCGCGCCGATGTCTTTTACAGAATCTTCACGTAACATCCCGTTGTCTTTGGCCAAATAGGTTTTACCAAAACCCGCAGAGCCTCGCACGTTCGGGAAAATCATCGCTACGCCCATTTCGTTGGTGTAAAAATTGCTTGCACCCAGGAAAGACGCTTGCGATTGTGCCTCTGGTCCACCGTGAATCTGAATCAGAACGGGTCTTTTTCCTGTGAATTTTGAAGCGGCAGGATAATAAAATCCTGAAATACCCAAGCCATCAAAACTTTTCCATTCGATAAATTTTGGCAATGCCATATCAGATGCTTGCATTTCGCCCAATTCGCTTGCCGTCCATTGTTCGATTTTGCCATTTTTTAGCGAAAGGCGGTACACATCCGAAGCGGTTTGTGCTGTCGATTGCGTAAAAAACAAACTTTGGTTGTCCTTGGTAAATTCTGCTCCGCCAATCAATCCCGTTGGAATATTTTTGACTTCGCTATAGGATTGGTCTTTGGTATTCATCAAATACATTTTGTTGCGACCCGCTTCGTTGGTGATGAACACCAGTTGTTTTTTGTCTTCCGAAAAAGAAAAACTTTCTACATTCCAATTGATTTTAGAGGTTAGATAGTTCACTTTTTTGGTCTTCACATCCAAAATAGCCAAACGCTCAAACTCATTGTCTTTATCAGTCAAAAACCAAATTTCGTTGGTCGAATTTCCAAATTTGGCACTGGTTTGAATCACGCCTTTGGTTGCTCTATCGGTTACTTCGGATAATTTGCCAGAAGCGATATCCAAAGACCAAATATGAGATTCGTTAGCCGAAATGTATTCGCCAATCAACAGTTGTGAATTGTCTTTTGAAAGGTCCAAAATACCCCATCCGCCGCCTTTTACTTGCAGCACCATTTTGACTGCCGAAGGATTTTTGGGGTCCATATAATAAATATCGCGGTCTCCGCCGTTGCGTTTGGTCGAGGAGAAATAAAACCCTTTCCCATCGGCTCTCCAAGTAATTCCTCCGTTTTGTGAACGGCCGCCATCAGTCAGTAAAGTCGATTGCAGCGTTTTAAGGTCTAATTGGTACAATTGCCCAAACTCATTACCGCCCACGTCTTTGGAATAAATCAGATATTCGCCTTTGGTAGGCTCGTAGCTCACGCCACTAACAGGTTCGTCGAAAAAAGTGATTTGCGTTCTCGCGCCCAAAGGTTGCACCACACGATGCAATTGTGCTGTAGAACCAAAACGCGTCGTAATGATAATATCGTTTTTTACGGGATGAATTTCTGCCAAAGAAGCACCACGAGCCTCAGAGTATTTTTTTACCTGAACGGCTAAGTCTTTGGGAATGGCAGCAATGTTCTCGGTAATCAAATTTTCGTTTGGTAAAATACCCGTGTTTTTTTGCTGCGCTTGCACTAAAGTCAAGCCGAGCAACGTCGGGATTAAAATAAATGCATTGAACTTCATATTATTTTAGTTTTTGATTAGTATTCGCTTTCGTTGGCGTTGCATCGCAAAATTAATGATGTACAAGCCCGTTAATGTGACCGTTCCGCCAATAATGATGGCAGCGGTGAGGATTTCGTCAAACAAAAAAGCGCCCAAAAGCACCGCCACAATCGGATTGATATAGGCATAAACGCTACTCAATTCGGTAGGTAAATGTTGCAAGGCATAAATGAAAGCAATAAATGTCAACACCGAACCAACGCCTACCAAATAGGCAATCGCCCACCAAGAAGCGGCAGGAATTTGTGTCAGCGGAATATTTGTGCCTGTAGCTCCAGTGAAAGCAAAAAGGCATATACTTGAAATCAACATTTGTAATCCTAAACTAAAATAAGGATTAAAACTCGCGGCTTTTTTCTTGGTGTACAAGGTACCAAAAGCCCAAGTTATTGTAGCTGCTATGGAAAGGACAATCCCAAACTGAAAATCGGGTCGGATAAAATCGGCCAAATGTTCATAGAAAATAACGCATACCCCAGCAAAAGCAATCAGAATTCCAAAAACCGCCAAGCGAGTGATACGCTCCCCTTTGAAAAAACTGATTATTGCAATCCAAATAGGCACCATAGCACCGATAATGGCCCCTAGCCCACTCGGAATGAATTTCACGCCCCACGTACTTAGCCCATTGCTCAGCGCAAAATTAAGCATACTCAAAATCAAGATGGATTTCCATTGTTTGCCTTTGGGCCAAGTTGTTTTCTTAACTAAAAAGAAACCCACATACAAAGCACCGCCCAAAAACTGACGGATGGCAGCCAACTGAAGTGCAGGCATATGTTTTACGCCTTCTTTAGACGCCAACCAAGTCGTGCCCCAAGCAATACTTACCCAAGCCAAGGCCAACATAGGTAGCCCCAACGTAGTAAAGGGAGCCGTAACGGTATTTTTAATTTTTGTTCTCAAGATAACTAAGGAGTTTCTACAAAAGTATACTTTAAAATCGTTTGTAGTTTATCACTACTAATCCTTTTTCCGGTTCCCGAAGAAGTTGGGTCAAAAGTGGGCGCTATCAATTGCCATTCAAGCGCTTTCTTAGTATAATACTCTTCTCTGGTAGGATGATAAGGCGAGACAGCGTTGAAGGTTTCGTTCCAACACTTCAACTCTAAAATTTTTTGAATGATGCCGATGCAATCCGTTTGGTGAATGAAATTAATAGGCGCCTTGGCATTGGGTAGATTTTCTTTGCCTGCCAAAAATCGAACAGGATTACGGTCAGTTCCTACGAGTCCGCCAAAACGAAGGATAGTGGTTTTAAAATGAGGATTGCTTTGCAAAAGTTGCTCTGCGATTACCAATTGGCGACCGCCTTCGCTATCGGGATTCAAAGGCGTAGTTTCGGTGACCACATCATTATCTTCTCCGTAGACTGAGGTAGAACTTACAAATAATACTTTTTGAACATCTGATTGTTCGATAAACGGAATCAAGGTTTGCATTTTACCCACAAAATCCTCGCTGTTGTTGCTTCTTAATTTGGGCGGAATATCAATAATCAAAATTTCGCTTCCTTTTAGAAATGTAGTGATATCGCCATCAATTGCATTGGGTTGCAATTCCATCAAATACGGAAGAATCCCTAGCTTTTCTAATTGAGTTAGTTTTGAAGAAGATGTCGTCGAACCTTTCACCGAAAAACCGTTTTTTATCAAGGCTTCCGCCAAAGGCAAACCTAGCCAACCGCAACCAAGAATACTAATTTGTGTCATTGTTACCCCTCTTTTTAGGATAACAAAGTTGAGCGAAATTTAATTCATAAACAAATAACCTGCTCTTGAAAAATCTCCCCCAATTTTTAAAACATAGAAATAACTGCTTTAAATAAAATATAAAATTAAACTTACAATATAAACCAAGCATTTTTTCAAAACGACCTGCAATTATTATTATAACCAATTTATTTTTAGCTATTTGCACAAAAAATAATTATATTTGATAGTAGGTCTTTTAAAAATATAAACCCCATTTTGCTATTTTTCTTTCAACAGAATTATGTAGAAGGTACCATAAATGACACTTAATTTTTACAGGTTTAGATAATCCAGTGGTTTTCCTTTGGAGCAAATGCCCAATACATTATACCTATGGTAAAGGATAATCAAAATGCTTTGTTTTTAGGAATAAGAAGCAGTATACACTTATAAAACAATTAGAATGATTTTATAATTACTATTACAATCCATATAAATAATTTAATGAAATACCCTTATTAGCTATTTGTAGTACCATAAATCCGATCAATTATGAAAAACAATCTTAAGTACTTTTTAACGATTCTTGCCTTATCATTCTTTGCTTGTAAGCAAGAAAACACAAACAGTGACAGTGAAAATAAAAGGTATAGTATCTTTTACAACGGAGACATTATTACTATGGCTGGAAAACAACCAGAATATGCTGAAGCCGTTGTAGAAAGTGAAGGCAAAATTGTATTTGTTGGAAATTTTAAAGAGGCTCAAAATCGATTTGGTAAAGAAACCACCCTTGTTGATTTAAAAGGAAAAACGTTACTTCCTGGCTTCATTGATGGACACGGCCATATGTACAATACTGGATTATTAGGAATGGCAGCCAATGTATTGCCTGCTCCGGATGGACCGGGTACTGATTTCGATAACTTAGTAAAAGCTATAAAAGAGTGGACAACAACAGAAGATGGAAAATTTTTGAGCAACAAAATGGGTTGGATTATGGCCAATGGCTATGATGACTCCCAGCTCAAAGAAAAAACTCACCCTACTAGAGAAGTTCTTGATCGAATTTCAACGACTATGCCGGTGGTAGTAATTCATCAATCTGGTCACTTAGCCTGCGTCAACTCCAAAGCTTTGGAAATAATGGGCTACAATAAGGACACAAAAGCTATAGAGGGTGGTCTAATTCGTCGTGATCAAAATGGCAACCCAAATGGAGTGCTGGAAGAAGCAGCATTTTTTAATGGCTTGCTTCCTGTAGTTGCAAAAAAGACAGACGAAGAATTGCAATTAATGTGTGTACAAAAAGGGCAAGAATCTTATGCCAAATATGGTTACACCACCGCTCAAGAAGGCAGAAGTACAGTAGACGCAACAGGAGCCCTTGCAACAGCGTCTAAAAAAAATAAACTTTTTATTGATGTAGTGTCCTATCCTGACATCATTTGGAACAAAGCTGCTGTAACCCCCGAATTTTATAAACCAGAGAGAAGCTATACGAATCATTATCGAATCGGCGGAGTAAAACTCACCCTAGATGGTTCCCCACAAGGAAAAACGGCTTGGTTGACTAAGTGTTACCACGTTAATCCTGATGGCCAGAAAGGATGTTACAAAGGCTACCCGATTATGCCCGATGAAAAAGTTATAGAATATGTAACCACCGCTTTTAAAAACAAATGGCAAATTATGGCTCATACCAACGGAGATGCCGCCATAGATCAATTCATCAAAGCAATTGATGCTGCCATAAAAACCAACGGTTATGATGATCACCGAAGCGTAATGATACATGGTCAGACCCTCCGAAAAGATCAAATACCTGATTTAGTTCGCCTGAAAATACTACCTTCATTGTTTCCTATGCATACTTTTTATTGGGGAGATTGGCACAGAGAGTCGGTTTTGGGTCCAGAACGTGCCGCTTACATTTCTCCTACTCGTGATGTTGTAGATGCAGGATTAACCATTACCTCACATCATGATGCACCCGTTACTTTTCCCAATTCGCTTCGAGTATTAGACGCCACTGTTAATCGAGTGACTCGCAGTGGATTTATTCTTGGTCCTAATCAACGCTTAACGCCTTACGAAGGGTTAAAAACATTAACTGAATGGGCTGCAATCCAGCATTTTGAAGAAAAAAACAAAGGCACTTTAGGAGTTGGAAAACTAGCTGATTTTGTAATCCTCGATCAAAATCCTCTCAAAATAGAGCCGCTTCAAATTAACACCATACAAGTAATTGAAACGATTAAGGAAGGTAAAAGTGTTTACAAAAACACTGCAACTCCACCTCAACAAATTACTGGAGGTTGGGAAGAAATTCCTGTTGATAAAATGGTAACTGAAGCAGCCGTTTTTGCGGTTGGAAAAATTAATGCCACTGCCAAACTCCAACGAGTGATTCTTGCAAAAAGACAAATTGTAAAAGGTTTAAATATGGACCTAACCTTTGCATTGGAAAATGGTTCAATTTGGCAAGCCATTGTTTATCGTGACTTACAAGGAAATTATAGTCTTAAACAACCTCCTGAAAAAAAACAAAAATCATTAGCGGGAGGATGGAATGAAACTGAAATAGATCAAACCTCATTCGATGCGGTAAATTTTATGCTGAGCCGAATGAATACGAATGCTAAACTAGATAAAATTTTGAGTGTCAAAAAACAAGTAGTCAATGGTATAAACTATGACCTCACCTTCAGATTAAAAAACAATAGTGTTTGGAGAGGAACAATTTATCGTGATTTAAAAGGTAATTTTTCAATACTAAAAAAGGCTACTCAGCAATAGAAAGTAGTAAAACACAACTTTCAAACCATCATTAACAACACTATAATTCATAAAAAATAAATCCTTTATGTTCTTGATAACAAGTTTATCATTGACAATTCATTACAAATGATTAGCCGTTGGTTTTATAATCAAGAACATAAAGCATTCTTACAATACATTTAAAAATAAAATCTTATGAACATCAAACATTTTTCCTTCGCAATCGTGCTGTTTTATTTAGTTTTATCCAACAATGTGTTATTTGCCCAATCTAGCCAATGGATAAAAATTGCTGAAAAAACAGTAAACTACAAAGCAGACAAAGATGAAGTGACCCCAACCGGTCAAGAAAAAAAGGTAGATAAAATTAGACTCCGTTGTACCCAAGGAACTGTCAAGATAAAAAAGATTACCATCATTATGGTAGATGGTTCACAAAAAGATTATAAAGCACATGGTACTGGAGTACTTACCAAAGGCAGTGTCTCATTTGATTGGAAAGTCCCTAATAGTGATGTAAACATCCGTAAAGTCATACTTGAATATGATGCCGTAGGAAATATCTTGATGACAAAACGAGGTAAAATTGTAGTTGAAGGTAGACTGAAATGAGAATAAAACATAAGAAAATTACTTTGTTTGAATCTGATTTTGATCTATAAAAGAGGGCTTTTTAAATTCAAATTGGTTGTATCGTATGGTGAAGCTTTTTTCTATTGGGCATAGCAATCAATAGCTTAATTGATAAACAAATAACCTGACTTTGAAAAGCCTTCCCCAATTTTTAAAATATAAAAGTAAGTCCCATTAGGCAACTTGGTGATTTTGGAATCTTCTAAATTACAATTTGAAATTCCAGAAAAAACATTTGATGTGCTGCCATAATTTTGTGTAGCATAGACTTTTCTACCCCAACGGTTGTATATCTCAACCGAATTAGAAAGTCCACATTCTATCAAACCATCAATTCTAAAAAAATCATTAAAACCATCTTCATTTGGCGAAACATAATTATAGATGGCCAATTTATTGCAAGGAGAAATTATGCCAGTATCATCGGTTCGACCGATGGTAAAAATGCTAAAACCAGACACCTCATAAGGCGTAGTTATGGTTAATTTATCCTTATCGACTATACCTCCTTCATCCACCCATTTTTGTGAAGGAACATCCCAACGAACAATTCGTAAGGCTTCGAGTGGTGCTCTAACAATGGCATCTGTAGAGGTAGCATTTTCAAAACTTAAGGTTAGTACCATAGGCACCGCCCCACCAACATTTGAAACTTCCCAATATTCTGTAGTACTAATTTCTTTGATAATCCCTGCACGATTGCTGTGTGGATAAAGATTATTGGAGTTAGCCTCAAAAAACTCACCACTATACATTTGATTCGTTGCTTTTAAGCTACTTATTTTCGCCGAACGATACTGTGAATTTCTTCCTATCGGATACTCAAAATCAGTGGTGCCGTTTTTAAAAGTCTTGCCTTCAATAAAACTGGTATTACTGGCATTATTGGCTAAGGCATTTTCCTCAAAAACGGGAATGCCTATAGTGGGCTGCGCCGTAATAATTCCGTCAATAAAATCTACTTTTTTAAAAAAATTAACTATAGTACTCAACTCAAAACCTTGGGGATTATCGAAAACGGTATGAAACAATCGTATCGCACTTTGACCCGAAATTTGTTGTACATTTTTTCCATTGAAATAGGTTGTTCCTTGTGAGTTGGAGGAGAAAGAAAAATCCCCTTCATTACGTAAATCGCTAGACAAATATAAACTACCATCATTCAAGAATTTTCCAGTGGCAGCATTAGTAAAAGATTCATTACTAAAAACAATAGTATTGGGTAAAATAGTCAGCTGATCATTATTGATCAATTGAGCAAATAGTGGTAATTGCCATAAAATAAGCAGCTCTAAAGTAAATAGATTTTTTTTCATTTGGATTCCATTATAATTTAATCCAACCCGCATCACCCAAAGTGCCATCGCCATTAAGATCATTTACATATACTTCTACTCTTCCTAAATCAGTATTGTAGCGCATTTGTCCAAAAGCTGGTGTTGCAGGTCTTTCTCCCGTAGTACCTGATGGCAGTTGAATCGCTCCCGTTGCTGGCATAATTTTCAAAATTCCTGTACTGCTAAGGGTAACCAATTTATTGGAAGGATCTCCTTCGCTCTTTGTAGCATCTGCAAGTTCCCGAATTCTAACTTTACCCACACCAATATCCAATCTCTCACTGGGTTTGTGTAGGGTGTTGGGATCCAAACCAATGCCCACTTTACCGTTCTTTAAAATGGTTAAGGCGTTTCTTCTTTGCAAAGATCCTGCACCAGTACCATTTCCCACTTGCAATAACGGATCGTTATCATCAACAGCAGCTACATTACCCGTAGTACCATTAATCCCAAGATCTCCTGCTCCCTGAGTAATTGCATTATAGTACCCCAATACCGTTTCTGAATAGGAAGTAGAAAGATTGTTGTTTCCTTGTACAAAGGCATTGTTTCCATTGGCTTTATTGGATTCTCCTAGTACAAAGGCATTTAAATCATATGCAATATTGCTTTTTCCAAAAGCTACACTGGATTGCGCTTGTGCTTCATTGCCTTCTCCTGCTGTGAAAGCATTAATCCCTGTAGCTGATGTTCCAAAACCAAAAGCAGCGCTTCGAGATCCACTAGCAGTGACACCTTGTCCAAAGCCAACAGAATTTGTACCAATTGTACCAGAATTAATATTTCCTCCTCTAACAGCTCCCTCAATATCGAGAGCGACATTGTCAGTTATCGAAGTTTTATTAATCCCAACTCTTCCAGCTTGATAAATATTTTCAGTATTAGTAGAAGCTACTGCATTGCTAGTATTTACTCGCCAAGGTTCTTGTTGCAAAACCGACAAATCAAGCGTAGGATTATTATTGTTCTCATTCGTATAGGTCAGAATCTTGGTGCTACTGTCAAATGCTAAAGTGGTGTTGGTTTCTGTAGCCCCAGTGGCATTAATTACATAGGGATCTGAGACTATACCAGTTCCAGTAATCGTAACATTGGTACCTGCAGTGGTTACCCCTCCCTGACCAGCAGGACCTTGGATTCCTTGAGGACCTTGCGGACCAATAGCACCGTCTGCTCCAGCAATTCCTGGTATACCTTGGGGGCCTTGGGGACCAACAGCACCATCAATGCCATTTGTTCCAGCGGGACCTTGAGGGCCTGTGGCTCCAGTATCGCCTTTTGGACCTTGGGAACCAACTGCGCCATCTATTCCATTTGCTCCAGCAGGTCCTTGAGGGCCTGTGGCACCAGTATCGCCTTTTGGACCTTGGGGACCAACTGCGCCGTCAATACCATTTGCTCCAGCGGGACCTTGAGGACCGGTGGCTCCAGTATCGCCTTTCGGACCTTGGGGACCAGCGGCTAAATTTATAGTAACTGGATTATTCAATTCATTAATATAGGTAAAAGTCCCATTCCCATTGTCTACCATAGTAGTAATGGTTTCTGCTTTTTGTTCTCCTAAATTAATCCATCGATTTAAAAACCAATAATAAAATCCGGGTTGCAACTCCACACTAGAAGTAGTATTAAAAATCAACAACCCATTCACATTTCCCTTTTCTATAGTGGTTTGATCAGTCGCATTTTTAAGCCCTATTCTAGGTATTAATACACCTGCCTTTGATGATGTAACATCAAGTATACTAGAAGAATTAGGAGCAGTAGTGCCTATACCCACTTGAGCTTGGATAGTTCCAAAAAATAAAAAAAAGACAACTACATTTATAACTTTACTATTCATATCAACTGATTTAATCATTAAAAATCAATGTTTCGTATTCCAAATTTTACTGATCGTCAAACTCAAACCCCAAGAATTATAATAATTCCATTTGTTATCCCAAACAAATGCGCCTCCTACTTCCCAATTTCCTGGAATATGCCAACCATATTCCACTCCTAAACGGGTCAATGTTAAGGTTTTTTGATGGGCAATCTCTGCTCCTACACCTCCAATAAAAGACCAATGTTTGCCAGGTTTGTAAATACCAACAGGTACTACTGCCCAAGGATAACTACGCTCGAGCAACTCACTCCCTCCGTGTTCAATTTTAAACGACTCCAAAATGATATCGTTTTGTATTCCGACTGCCCAAGTATTGGACAACCAATAATCATAGTTCAACGTAAAGGAAGGTACAGCCAACCATTCGGTTTTACCATCAATTTTGCCTTCAGACAGATGCGTGTGACCAATACCAAAGGTTAGACGATGACTGCCTTGGCTACTATGTGCCCCATGATGTCCCTCCTCTTGACTGTGGGATATGAGAGCGCTTAATAATAGTACTAAACAAAGGGGTAGTTTTTTCATAAGATTGAAATGAAGATTATTAAATTCTTTCTAATCGCATAACTGCGATATCTCCCACAATAAGATTCAAGGTTTTACCTTGATTGGTAACTGAATAGGAATTCACTTTTTTTAAGGTCTCTAAAAACAAAGTTTCCCCCGTCATATCCAAACACATTTTTCTGGTTAGCGCCATAGCTTCGTCAATTTTGATCGAATTTCCTTCCATACTGCATTTACCATTGAAATTATTACATCCCGAGTTGCCCGCTACTGATTTTTTAGCGGAATCGAAAGTTATGGTTGGTTTTCCCTTTGGAAAAAGTTCATTTAGTTGTTTGGGTGTGTTCATGATGTAATTTACTTCCCAAAGACCATCAATTAAATTGGCTTTCATGCTGCTATTTTCTTTTATAGATGCACTTTTTTTAGTTGAATTGCACGAGGATATAATAATTGCTAGTAGGACTATTAAATATTTTACTCTCATATTTTAAGTTTTGTGTGAGTTTTATTTTCTTTTATAAACTGAATTTCCCTCTTTGATGGTTTCTAACACTTTGATATCCTTCAACTTCAGTGGATCAATCTTCAATGGATTTTGGTCTAGAATTACCAAATCCGCTAATTTACCTTCTTTAAGCGAACCCTTACGATCTTCTTCAAAGAATTGATAGGCTCCCCAAATCGTTAAAGATTTTAGTGCTTCGTAAGGTGTAAGTCGTTCTGCCTGACCCATTACAGAGCCGCTTCGGCTTAAACGATTTACGGTAGTATACATAATCATCATCAGATTCGGTAAGGCAACTGGAGCGTCGGTGTGACTTGTCACCCTAACACCTTTATTAAGAGCTGATTTAATTGGACTAATTTGATTGGCCTTCTCAGGTCCAATAATCTTTTTATACCAGTCTCCCCAATAAAAAGTATGCATCGGGAAAAAGGATCCAATAATTTTATATTTCTTGAGACTATCTATTTGATTCATTCGAATTAATTGGCCATGAATCAACGCTGTTCTTCGCTCTTTTGAGCCTAACTTTCTTTCTACTTTATCAAGCGCTCTGCACAGTTGGTCCAACGAAGCATCGGCATTACAGTGAATAGATAATTGCCAATTATTGGAGTAAGCCTCGTTCACCACTCGCTCTACTTCTTTGTCGTCAGGAAGTGCAGGATATCCTTTGTAGGTTTTAGGCTGTCCATCTGGTGGTAAAATGTAAGGAATCGTTCTCCAAGCGGTTCTTCCTTGTGGCGAGCCATCCAATGTTAGTTTAACTCCTTTAATTCTGTAATGATTTTTATAGTCTTTAGAATTCCATTCGGTAGCCATAAGTTCTTTTGCTACGGTATAATCTACATCAGAATTAACATCAAGTTTGAGCTTGCCTTTGTTAGCATAATCTACAAACGTTTTGTGATTACCGACCATAGCCCTCCCTTCATTGGCAGTAGTATAGCCATAGCTAAGCGCCAATTCTTGCCCTTTATCCATATAGAAATCACCTAACTCTGGGGTTGCGGGTGTTAATATTTTAAGCATATTGGGTATGGATGCCAATTCTTCTAAAACGCCATTGGGTTCTTTAGTACCTGCAACTCTGCGAATTAAACCTCCACTAGGATCTTTTGTATCCTTGGTAATGCCTACTTTTTCTAAACCTTTAGAATTCATCACAGAAAAATGTCCAGAAATATGCACTGCAATGACAGGAATGTCCTTAGAAACCTTATCTAAATCTTCTTTAGTAGGAAAACGATTTTCTTTTAGCGCTGCGTCATCAAAACCCATTCCTACAATCCAACCATTGGTTTTGTCGACACCATTGGCAGCATACCATTCCTTTAGCGTTGCTATTAATGTAGGGATGTCATCACACTTCCCATCTGGATTGGCCAATAAATTGGCCGTTACAGCTTGAGAACCAAAACTCGCAAAATGCGCATGTGCATCAACCATACCCGGTATTAGCGTTTTGCCTTGTAAATCAATCATAGTATGACCTTCGCCAGCAACTTTCATAGCTTCGTCTTCATTGCCTACAAAGGCAATTTTCCCGTCTTTGACTACTATTGCTTCCACATACTGAGGTTGGTCACCTTCCATGGTGATAATGTCTCCATTGTAATATACGGTCGCTGTGGAAGAAGATCTACCACCGTTTCCATTCAGAACACTATCCTTTTTTTTGCATGCCGTTAGTATCAAAACTACAAGGCAAAGAGTCATAATTTTTTTCATATCAATTCGTTTTTGTTACTTTCATTACTATACCAGTCATACCAGCTATCATTCCTATTCCATTTAAAACTATTCCTCCCCAACGCCACCCTTCCGATGGCCATAAGCTAAGCTCTTTCGTAAAGGCTCCATATACCGCAATTCCAGCCATAACAACAGCAACTGCACTAAGCAAAACGTAAGGCCATTTGAGGTTGTTTTTCAAAAAATACCAAAATAGAAAGGCTAAGACTGCACAAAGTCCTGCTCCTAAAGCACTTGCTGTAGGCCCTATAGGTTGTTGACCAGTTGAAATCAAATACAAACCGTAAGAATTCCAGGCTATGCATCCGATGGCCCATAAAATTTGAAAAAATAAAACCATAAGTACTAAAATTTAATGATCCGCATCTTCATGAGCAGCTAGTATTTTTACTACGTGATTTAATGCGGCTTGTGCTAATCCGTCGACATCTTTAGAATAGTTCATTCCCAGAATATCTTTAGTGTTTTTTAAGCTAACAGGTTGTTTTTTGCCTTCTACTACTGTTCCCCATACTTTTATATCTCTAATTTTCATTGCCTCACAACTGATAGGATTATCATATAGAATAGTAAAGTTGGCCAACTTTCCACTGCTAATCGACCCCATTTGATCTTCAACTTTTAAAGAATAAGCCGCATCGATAGTAACTGCTTTTAGAGCACCCTCTCTAGAAACCTTTTGTTCTGGTGCAACCACTCTTCCTCCTGTTGTTAGCCTATTTACACCGCACCACATCAAATACAAAGGATCAGCTGGCGCCATAGGCATATCACTGTGAAAAGAATAGGAGACCCCTGCTCGCTCTACATCTCCCATACGTACCATACTCTCAGCTCTTTGGGGACCCAATCCATTTTTGCTGTAATTATCTGCCAGAGCCACTGGATAGTATGGATTTCCACTTACTACACAACCAAGTTTTGCTAAACGGTCTACTTGATCTTTTGCACTAACGGCAAAATGGACAATTACTGTGCGGTGATCTGTTCTAGGATTGGCTTTTAGGTTTTTCTCTAAAGTATTCAATACACGATCCAAACCGGCATCGCCATTCACATGAATATGAATTTGATAACCCGCATTCCAAAATATTTTAAAAGCTCGCTCAAAAACAGGCAAATCGGTCATCCACTCCCCGTGATGTTTGTCTAAATAAGGTTCTCTAACTTGCATCAATTGAGAATAAATTGCCCCATCCGAAAATAATTTCACTTGATTTTTTGCCAAAGAAGTTTTACCAGTATACCAACTTTCTAATTTTTTGGCTTCTTCAATAACCTGTGCATCATCTTTATATTTATCGCACAAGGTCTTTCCATCCGCCATAAAACTCCATCTAAAAGGCATATCGTTAGACGACATTACACTATTGACACCATCTTGCAAAGGCTTTACTAAGATTCCGCCTGGTTCATTACCAAACGTAATCCCTTTGGAATGCATATAATCTCTAGTGATATACAACCCTTTTTCCAGCTTTTCAGGAGTTGCTAATACGGTAGCTATTTTGGGGGCTACGGCAAACATACCTTGTTCCCAAAAACGCCCTTCGGCTAAGACGGATTGCTTTTGTGGGGTTTCACCCCAAGTCTTAATAAAATCAGCCGTAACATTATATTTTTGAAGGGCAACGGAATTGAGGACAATTTCATGGCAAGAACGTAGCCAAGCTATAATTGGGCGGGTGGTACTGATTTTATCCAAGTCCGTTTTAACCAATTTACCATAAAAATTAGGATGATATCCCCAAGTAACCAAAGGTTCCTCTGGATCCGACATTTTTTTCTCAGCTGCCGCTAGTCGCGTCATAAAATCATTTTTGTCTTTAACCGCCTTGGCTGTACCTTCTGGCAATTCCCAATCTTCAATTGAAAGCACTTCAGAAGCCATAGTCAAAGCTGCTAAAACAGGATGATCGTGTTGTGCAATAAAACCAGGTACAATGACCTTATCGTTAAACGTTTTATCCAAACGCGCTTTTCTATCCCCCAGAATTTTACTTACTTCATCCTTAGTACCTACTGCTATAATCTTTCCGTTTTGAACAGCTACTGCCTCAGCCTTGGGCTTGCTTTTATCCATTGTAAGGATTTCTTTGGCAGTGTAAATGACAATGGGAGTATCAGTTGTCATTGTTCCACTCATGTCTTGTAAGGTCTGGGATGTTACAATAGAACAAAACAAACCCATAGCGAATAGGATGATTTTTTTAGTCATGATGCTTTTAAATTAAATTAATAAATGTGATATCTTTCCTTTCTACAACTCTATGTTTAGAGTAGTATTAATTGTATCGCGAACAAAAAGTATGAGAATAAAAAATGCTGTTATTTTAGCAAAATCTTACTTGAAAACCAGTATAAAACATTGAAAACAAATGCAATACAATAAAATTAACATTTTTTTTAAACTTATAATACTTTATGTAAAATAATTTCAAAAAAAACACCCTACTCCAAATAAGTTGGAATAGGGTGTTTTTGAAAAATTTATAAAATGATTTATTTTTTTGGCAGTACCAAACTATCTTTTGCCACAACCAATGAATCCGTTACAGGAACGACTAACTCTTTTGGAATAATCTGTTGTCCTTTTCTAATTTTTTTGCGAATGACCACAGCATCGTTGAGTACAAAAGGCGTAGGCATCATCCAATTGTCTCTCGGCTTAATGTTGAACAATGGATTTTGCAATAAATCAAAAGAAGATTCCAGTAATTCCATATCGATTACTGCTGAAGCATTGATACTAAAATCGAGTACCAATGGTGCATTGTTAACCACGTAATAGCTCAATAGTTTCTTCCCTTTTCGTTCTAAGGTCGAACTGGTATCCCCTAAATTTCTAGCACCATTGGCTCTAAAATTATAAAAAGTCATCGCCTCATCGGCAAAAATATCATAGCGATTGACTTTTCGATTCGGGATAATTTTGATTTGAATGTGTCGCAAATTGCCAGCTAGACTGTCTTTTGTGAATACAATCAAAGGTTTCTTTATACCTACAACAGCTGTAGTTGCGGCATTAGTAAAACCAGAATTGTATTTGCTAAACAACGGCATATCGTTAAGCGATTTCGCACTTTTAGGATTAGCACCCAAATAGGTTTGGGTCCAATCGTCTAGATTTACATCATACGTCACCCAAAACGCTTGGTTCGTATCTGCATTGTACAAGTACAACAAACTATTGGATTTTGCTTTTCCAATTTCGTAATCAGAATTAAAATGACCTTTGGCAAAAAACAACAAGGACAACACAAACAATCCCAAAGCCCATTTCCCCTTATGTAAAAAAGCACCAAAAACAGGCAACAACAATCCAAAAGTGAGTACGGTTAGGATAGCACTACCAAATAAGATTTTTAATCCTAAACCAACTGGGAACATTTGTATGAATGGCGCCAAAAGCAAAACTGCAGGAATCCCACAGATTAAATTAATTACCCAATTTGATTTTTGTGTCAAAACAAAAGCCCCAAAAGCAATCAAACCAAAATAGACTGGGATGATCAAAAATCCAGCACCCGCGAGTGAATTAGCAATAAATCCATTAATGACCATCCAAACTAGCAATACCATTACATAATGGTTCATCGTCACTTTTTTGGCGGAGAACCAATGGTACATCAAGAAACAAATCGACAAACTCAACAGTACAAAAGCCGCTATATAATCGTGGCCATTATAGGTAAATCCGTTGAGTAAATCGTTGTACTGCGGATACGCCCAAAGCAATCCTTTCCATCCAAAATACGTCAATCCGCCCGCGATACCCAAGGCACCCAAAAGCGGAATCAGTCCTTTGAACAGTTCTCTGAAAGTAAAAATGCGTTTGGCTTTGCCAATGAACAAGAAAAACACAAAAAATACCCCCGCAATAATCGTCATCGGCAATACCCAAGAAAACGGATAACTGATAAACGCAAACGGAATCGTAAAATACACCTCATCTTCGGTAGCTTGCACGGCATCCAAATTGGCATTCGAAAAATACGTCAACAAAGGCATTAAGTAACGACCTTGGTGTGCCAAAGTATTTTTGGACAAATGCTGAGCATCATCCTGCTGGGTGTGGTAATTATAATGGTCGTCGATAAACGCAAAATTCAATCCCTGAATGTTACCTTTTTCTCTAAAAACGGTTAAGTCCGTATCGTTAGGTAACATTTTGTAAATACTGTACATCAACGAATTTGAAACAGGATAGGTCACGCTTGCATTTGAAAATTCGTTCACCAAACCTGCATTCCCCTTGTTGGTTTCCATCAACATATAACTCGGTCCCGAAGAGCCACGCGCTTCAAAATTGAGTGCCAATCCTACTTCTTTAGCCCAAGGATGTTGCGTCACGAACAAAGCAGCTCCGTTTAAGCCCAATTCTTCGGCATCCGAAAAAACAATAATGATGTCGTTTTTATGCTGTTTTTTGGATTGCAAAAAAGCACGAACGCCTTCAATAATTGTCGCTACTCCAGAAGCATCATCACTGGCTCCGTGCGAAAAAGAATGCGGCGCACTATCGTAATGCGAAAGCAACAACAACGCTTTTTTTGAATTCGTTCCCTTAATGCGTCCAATAATATTTTTAGACTGTACCAGATTTCCCCAATCGCTCATCGTGTAGCCTTCTTGCACTTGAGTAGCAATACCCATCGTTTTCAATTCTTGCACCAACATTTGTGCGACCACATCGTGATTGGCAGAACCTACATAATGCGGTTCCTTCGTCAACTTTTCCACCATTTTGAAAGCTCGTTTGGTCGAAAAACTGGCTAGATTTTGATCTTCATATTCAATGGTTTGCGGCATTTGCAAAAAGTAACCTGCTGCCAAAACGAGCAACAGCACAAAAACCGAAAGTAAAGAGGCGTATTTTTTCATAATATTGGGGATGTGGTATTTAAATATCTTTTTTGACTAGCATATAATAGTCATTCTCTAAAATCATATAACCTTGGTCGTACAAAAAATAGTAGGTATTTCCTGTTTTGGTATTCAAAATCGAAGTAAAAAATTCAAAGTCAAAACCCTTGCTCATCAACTTGGCTCGAGTCGTTTTCGTTTTACCTTCTACATTCAATTCTGACAAAATTCGGTAATTTTTGCGCAACTTATTGTTAATATTCCGCATATAATTCGTACTATCCTTATTTATTTTATTGTTGTAGGCATTTCGGCAGCTATCGCTACAAAATTTCTTGTCCTCGCGACCTACAATTTTTTCACCACATTCTAGGCAGGTTTTCATACGCTATTTATTTTATCAATTGACACTTTTTTATTCGAAGCCCAGCAAAAGGCATTATTGGTTATCATTGGTTCCTGCTGTCCTCCCTATCTTTTTTGCCCCGAGAAAAATCGGGCCAAAAAAGGATATTCCCTCCCATCAGGGCTAGTTAGGGAACAGGGTTTTGTGTTTGTTTTGGTTTCTCTATTTATACCTACAAGGTTTGAAAAAAACCTTGCAGGAAATCCAGTGACAAAAACATGCTCCAGCACTACTCGACCTGCGAGGTTTTCAAAACCTTGTAGGTCTTAGAATACAAGCAAACTCCTCATCCCAAAAAATCCCCCTTGTTACTCTCTAACCCCGATAGGAGCGGCATCCTTTTTTTCTAGACCTGACAGGTTTCAAAAACCTGTCAGGTCTAGAAAAAAAGATATAGCGGATAGCGGGACGATGTTTCCTGATAAGCCTTTTGTGCCTGTTCCTAAATAGTCCCCTTCACTATTTCTCTCCGTTTTTTATCTTTTTTATTTCGTACAAATCGGTTCTTCGGTCTTTGAGGATGCGCACGCTTCCGTGTTCGTGCAGTTCTTTGAGCAAATCCAAATCGACGTCGACAATTAGTGTCATCTCGGTGTTGGGCGTGGCTTCGGCTTTGATGCCGTTGCTCGGAAACGCAAAATCCGAGGGCGTAAACACCGCCGATTGCGCATACTGAATATCCATATTGTTGACCTTGGGCAAATTGCCCACACATCCCGCGATGGCGACAAAACACTCGTTTTCGATGGCTCGAGCTTGGGAACAATGTTTGACTCTGGTGTAGGCGTTTTGCGTATCGGTCAGGAAGGGGACAAACAAGATATTCATTCCTTCATCGGCCATTAATCGGGAGAGTTCTGGGAATTCGACATCGTAGCAAATCATCACGCCTATTTTCCCGCAATCGGTATCAAAGGTTTTGATTTCGGAGCCGCCTTTCATTCCCCAATGTTGCACCTCGTTGGGCGTAACGTGAATTTTGGCATACATTTCTGAAGTCCCGTCACGCTTGCACAAAAAACCAACATTATACAAATTCCCGCCTTCTAAATACGGCATACTTCCGGTGATGATGTTGATGTTGTACGAAATGGCAAACTCCTGAAACCGCTTGCGAATTGGGTCTGAATATTTGGCCAATTCGCGAATGGCTTCGGCCTCGGTGAGGTGATTGTAATCGGCCATCAAAGGCGCGGTGAACAGTTCTGGAAACAACGCAAAATCGCAACCATAACCCGAGACCACATCGATAAAAAATTCGGATTGTTCAAACAAGGCGTCGAGATTGGCCAGCGAGCGCATTTGCCACTGAATAAGCCCTAACCGAATCACCGATTTTTCGGTATTGATGAGCTTGGGACTTTCGTCATAATAAATGTTATTCCACTCGAGCAAAACGGCGAATTCCTTCGAATCTTCGTCGCCTACTAAATAATTTTTGATGACGCGCAACACGTGAAAATCGTTGCTCAACTGAAACGACAATACGGGGTCGTGTAGTTGTTTGCTTTTGATTTTGTCGATGTATTTTTTGGGCGACATTTTATCGGCATACTGTCCATAATTGGGAATTCGTCCCGCAAAAACAATTGATTTGAGATTGAGTTGTTCGCACAATTCTTTACGAGCGTCATACAAACGGCGTCCCAAGCGCAGGCCGCGATAATTGGGATGAATAAACACATCGATGCCATACAAAATCTCCCCAAACGGATTGTGGGTCGAAAACGAATAATTGCCCACGATCTCCAAATAATTATGGCGTTTGTCGACCAATTTTTCGTCTACAATCAACGACAAGGCCGAACCCACCACTTTGCCATCGGCCAAAATCACCAACTGTCCCTCGGGAAAAATAGTCAATAAGCGCTCGATGTCCTCGGCACGCCAATAGGAATCGGCCATTTCGGGATAGGATTCCACCATAGAGTTCTTGAGTTGCTTATAATCCTCAAACGCCAAATTGCGCAATTCTACTTTTTTGATTTTCGTTTGCATAGGGTGTGGGGTTTTAAGGGGTTAGTGAATTGGTTTTTTATGACACGGAGTTTAATTTTGATTCGCTTCCACAACGATTGTCTTAGCCCAAAAATTTACTAATTTTTAATTGTATCTATTTTTAGGATACTTAATTTTTCAGATAGATTACTTAAATCAGATGGGAAAATTGAAATCAGTTTTAGATTAAGACTATCAACTAATAATAATTTTTCTTGTGTTTTTTTATCGTAAGCTTCTTCTCCTTTTAAACCAAAATATTCTATAAAATAATCATTAACTTTCCAATCTGCTCTTCTTCTTCCCAATACATTGTATATTGGATGACTAGGGTACATTGGTTCTTTTATGGATATAATATTATTTTCAAATAACCAATTATCAACAAATAATTCATCGAGAGAATTACATTCATTACCACTTTTAGATATACATCTAATACCTCTAGTAGATTTTAAATGGCCATTAGGTAAAACGTTTGATTCGACAAGAGCCTTAAACCAACTTCCGAATTTTTTCTTGAAAATTGAATCAGCCCCTAAAAATTCATTTCCACTAAGGCCAATTTGTAATATCATTTTACTGACTTCAATCCAGTTTTCTTTTTTTACCCTCGAACTAAAGTTATAATTAATTAGGTTAAAATCTGCATTTGGAATGAAGTTTAATAAGCTAACAAGTTGTCTAATTAATACTTTAATTTCTGTTTTATTTTGAGTTTTTTTAGTTGGACATTCAAAACATATTGTATCATTACCATTTGACCCATAATAGACCCAATCAGGAAGATTTATTGGTTTATAAGACTTATCACAAATAGCACATTTTCTAGGTTTGGATTTTTCTAACACTGATTCTACAATTTTCTTATAAATAATATCGTTTTTTAAACGAATAATAGAAATTTTTAGAAAATCATTTTTTATTCTATCAATTAACTTGTTTCTACTTTCTGTCTTTTTATAATATTTTTTGCAACTATTAAGCAAACGATTCGAATTTTCTTCATCATAAAAAAAAGGATGTATTCTAGTTCTAAATATTGCAGAAAGAAATTTTTCGAAAAAAACACCATGTTTATTTACTAAATCTTCAATTAATTCTAAATCGGACTTATTGTGAAACTGTTTAAAAATTTCTTCTCCGTATTTACTCTCCGACAGATCTATGTAATGTGTTTGAATTCCAACTTGATTTTTTTCAATTGTTGGTTTTAAATATTCAGGTATTTTAAAATCTATATTGTTATAATATTCTAATTCTAAATATTTCTTCATAATTCAAGCCATTTAGTAGAATACCAAATATACTCAAAAATTTCCATTTACAAACGGTTACAAACAATTACAACCGAAAGTAAATGGGATGCAACCGACTAATTATCAATCGGCACCGCATCTTTGCCCTGTCGAAATGAAACAACGACCTTGTTGCTCATCCAACACGAACATTTTAATTATATGCCTAACTTTTAAATTTACACGCCATGAATGCAATGAAAAACAGAGTACAATTAATCGGTCACGTAGGAAACGAACCAGAAATCAAAACCTTCGACGGAGGTAAAAAACTAGCCAACCTTACTATCGCCACCAACGACACTTATCGCAACGACAAAGGTAACAAAGTAGAACAAACCGAATGGCACAAAGTAACTGCCTGGGGGAAAACAGCCGACATCATCGAAAAATACGTGACCAAAGGCAAGGAAGTAGCCATCGAAGGCAAACTCACTCATCGCAGTTACGAAGACAAAAACGGGGAAAAACGCTACATCACCGAAGTGATAGTGAATGAAATCCTTTTGATTGGTAAATAAAATCCGAGGCTATGAATGTACAAGTATTTTCCGTTCGGGTAGATGCTCCACATTTGGCGCACGACCAGCAACAGCTTAATGATTTTATCGCCTCGGTAGAATTGGTACAATCTGATACCCATTTCATCGAATCCGATGCGAGCTATTGGTCGGTTTTGTTGCACTATAAAGAGAAAATCAATCTTGCGCCCCGTGAAAAAGAGTCGCTCACCGACTTAACCCAAGACCAAGTCGATAGGTTTCAACAATTGAAAAAATGGCGCAACGAAAAAGCCAAAACTAATGGTTTGAAACCATTTATGGTGTGTCACAACAGCCATCTGATTCAAATAGCGGTGCAACATCCCAAAACGAGTTCCGATTTTCAATGGATTAAAGGATTTGGAGAAAAACGAACACAACACTATGCGGATGAAATCATACAACTATTAGAAAACATTTATCTCAATCAGGAAGAATTAATTTAAAACATATAAGCCATTTGAGTTTTCTATAAGCAGCAGAATTCTTCAAAACCATAGAAGGCATTTAAGGACATAAAAGTTGAGTAAAAAGCTTGAATGTTCTGAATGTCTTTTTGGTTTAATATTTTGTGCTTTGTGAAATTTGTGGTTAATTATTGGTCACGGATGTCGCGGATAAAACGGATGAAACGGATTTTCAATAGAACTTAAATGATTTACTACTTTGCGAACCTTGCGATAATCTTTGCGAACTTTGCGGTTAAACTTCACCAAGGATTTCACCACAAAACTTAAATGACCTTACATCCCTTATATGGTTCAAAAAACCTTCAATCCAAAACTTCAATGACTTATATGTTTCAAATTTAAAGCAAATTAATACAACGCTCTCGCCACTCGGTATGTATTAGCGTGCGCCTCGATTATAGTTTTTATCGCTGGGGAATAACCGCCACCCATACTCACTTGTACTGGAATACCCAATGATTTACAAAGGCCTAAAACATAGCTATCTCGAGTTTTGCAGCCTTCCAAAGTACACCCTAATTTTCCCAATTTATCCGTACCCAAAATATCCACACCCGCTAAGTAAAACACAAAATCGGGACGATGGAGGCTGAGTAATTCTGGAAGGGTTTCTTGTAGAATGGCCAAATAAGTTGAATCATCCGTCTTGTCTGGCAAAGCGATATCGTAATCTGAAGTTTCTTTTCGAAAGGGATAATTACTTTGACCATGCATTGAAAAAGTAATGACATCAGCATTATTTTGAAAGATTTCTGCGGTGCCATTGCCTTGATGTACATCGAGATCTACAATGAGGATTTTATGGCACTTCTTCTGATTGATGAGATACTGAGCTGCAATCGCCTGATCGTTAAGCAAACAAAAAGCCTCTCCTATGTCCGAGAACGCGTGATGGGTTCCACCAGCAATGTTAAAAGCGATACCGTTTTCCAACGCGTGATTACAACCCACAACTGTACCTTGTGCAATGCGCAACTCTCGCTCGACCAATGCTGCTGAAAGTGGAAATCCGATACTTCGAACGGCTTTAGCGTCGAGGGTCAATTCGGTAAGAGCCTTAACATAAGTTGGTGTATGCACAGCATGAACTAAAGATAAATCAATAGGTTCAGGGGAATAAAAATCAGTCGATTCGGCTGTACCTTCGTGAAGTAACTGCTTGGGAAGCAATTCGTATTTGAGCATCGGAAAGCGATGCCCCTCAGGTAGTGGATGTTTGTAAATGGGATGGTTGGCAATAAAAAACATAAAACACACAGTTGAGTGTGCAATGTAGTAGCAATTTTAGAATTACGCTACTTTTTTAATCAAATCAAACATAGGACAACGGCCGCAACGTTTGTTTTCGCCTTTCTCGTATTTTCCGCAACATTTTGACTTGCAGTTTTCGGCAACTTTGATTTTGGCCAAAAGCGCTTTCTTCTTTTGGTCTTTCTTTTCTTTTTTGCCTTTTTTCTTGTCCTTATCTTTGTCTTTCTTACTCATAATTTTGAGTCTTATTTTCAAAGGCAAATATATGTTGTTTTTATCTATTCTAAATAAACTTTAACATAAAAAGGCATAAAAAAACCCGAATATCGTATTCGGGTTAAAAGTTATAAGGATGTATTACTTAGTTGCAGCAGCTGCGGCAGCACTTGCAACAGCAACTTGCTGAATATCGCGGTCAAATAAATACAAACCTCCTTTATCGTCACCAATCAAATTGATTTTATCCAAAATAGATTTTGCCGTAGCTTCTTCTTCAATTTGTTCAGCTACATACCATTGCAAGAAATTGTGGGTCGCATAATCTTTTTCTGCAAAAGTGATATGCACCAATTCGTTGATAGAATTTGAAACAAAAATCTCGTGTTTGTACAATTCTTCAAACATTCCTTGAAAAGTATCATAAGTTGTTTTGGGCGCTTTCAAATCAGTGATTTGTGCGTGACCACCACGCTCATTGACGTACTTAATCAGTTTCAACATATGTGCACGTTCTTCATCGGATTGCGCATACATAAACTGTGCAATACCCTCGAGTCCATTCACTTCGGCCCAACAAGCCATTGATAAATAAATCTGAGAAGACTCTGCTTCTATTCGAATTTGATTATTTAGTGCGACTTCAATATTTTTAGACAACATAGTTTTCTTTTTTAAGTTAATGACAATTTTAAAATACAGATTTGGCAAACACTAAGATACTAATTAGAACACAATAATAAAGGCAAAATATTAAAAACCATCATAAAATTTCTGCATCACAAATTGCTTCAACTTGGTATCGTAATATCCATTAATATAATAATTCTTATGCCTGAAAGTACTTTGCAAAACAGCTTGTGGGTTTTCAAAAGAAAATTGACCTATAAAATCGGTGGCCAAAGGCTCAGGTTTTGAGTTGATATGATTTCCTTTTTTGTCCAAAACACTTTCAAAATAAACATTCAATGGAATAAAATAAGAATTGGTTACAAAGTCACCCCCATTTGGTGCAAACCCTGTAGACAGTTGCTCTATTTCTTGATTACCCCCAATAGTTAGAAACAAATTCTTGGGCGTTTTATAGACCGTAACCCCCAAATCAGTACCCGATAATTGCTTCAAAAACTTGGCCGTGGTTTTCATTACTTTTGGTCGCTGATTCATAACTTGAGCGAACAAAGGTGAGTTTTTGAAAGTGATGGTATCATTTTTTGTCACACTAAATTCTTTGATTACCGCATCGGTTTGAAAGTCTTTGTAGCCAAAGTGTAATTCCTCATCATTCGCAGTTACTTGATATATTTTGTTTTCGTGGTAATAAGAATTTGACAATCCATTTAAACGTTTCAACGGAAATTGTGGAATGCTACGCTCAACGAGTTTTAAGGTCTTGAAATCCAATTGAAACAACTGTGTTTCATTTATGTTATGGTCGAAGGTGAAAAGAATATCGTTCTCTCGTACATAAAATTTGGATTTACTTGTGGCTTTAAACAAAGGATTATAGGCACGTGTTTCTATTTTTTCTAAAGGCAAAACAGACAAAATCATTGATAAACTGATGGCTTCTTTTTTACTATTGACAAACTCAAAACCACTAAAATCAAGAAGATATTGTGTTTTTTCACCTCCTTTAAAAACATAAAGTACTAAAGCTTCGGCAGTATTTTTTTTGGTGAGAACATAAAAATTATTGTTCTCATTAAAGGCGTTGAGCACGGTTTCTCGTTGTAAAGGCAACTGAAGATAATTAGCCGTCGTCGTCTTTGCAACCAAATCATAATGTACTGCAACTATGTTTCTAAAATTAGAATCGGCCCAGTAAATAGTTGGATTTTCATCTGTTCCAAAGGAGTAACCTGCCATCAATTTATAACCAATATCGGGTCTTTTGGTCACCATACTGTCTTTAAAAAACAAGAAGGGACTGTACTTTAGAATCGTTGTTTTTTCTTTATCGGTAGCAAAAACAAAGACATTATCATTTTGCCTATCAGAGGTGTTGATGATTTGATGGTACTCTTTTGCTTTTTTTAATTCTAAAGGATGAGAAGCCAATCTAATTTGACTAAAAGTCAAAAAAGTAGTCCATAGAAATAAAAGAACCCATACTTTTTTCATAATGATTTATATTAAAAATAGTACAATTTTTGCAGCAAAGAGTATACCAGAAATTGAAGACTTACTCGTTCATAATTTGCTGAAAATAATCAACAAATTGTCCCAAATGCAATCCATCCATCAAACCGTGATGTACGTGCACCGACATATTCATTCGCTTGCTTCCATCCTTTTCAACAACCATTTTTCCAAAAGAAATTTTAGGACAACTATCTGGAAAAGTAAAACTTCTAGCGTGCGATAAAGACGAAAAATCCAACCAAGGCAAAGCCGAAAAATGAATTAGATTATCCGAATCAAAAGAACGAGTAAACAAGCCAGTGGTGTTTTGAATGCGTTCGATTTCTTCTAGCGCATTTTTTTCAAAAACAGTAAAATCGGGATGAAATTCAATCAACGAAAAACCAAAAGTTCCATCAGAACGACCAATTGTAGGAGAACCATCAATTCTATCATAAACCACTATAGTGTCGTTTTCTATGCGGTATCTAAAATTTTCAATCGCATTGACCGCTTGTAACGTTTTGTGCAAATAGTAAATAAAAAAAGAAGATGAAATGGATTTGGCTTTTTCGTATGCCTTGGTGCAGTCAATAGCCACAGTAGCACCAAAAAAGGGCTCACTCATTTGTCTAAAAAAATGAAAATGCTCTTTTCTGTTCCAATTTTCAAGGTCAAACAGCTGCTTCATTAAGTTAAAAGTGGAATTATTTCGGTTAATTGTTGCAAAGTCGTAAAGTTAGGATGCTCTACATTGTGGTCTATTTTCTCATGAGCCCAAGTCGTGTGAAAAGGGATATGAGCCGCATGCCCGCCAATGGCTAACACTGGCAATACATCCGACTTAAGCGAATTACCAATCATATAAAACTCATCGGGTTGTATCTCCAAGCGTTTGATCAAATCCAAATAATCGGTTTCTTGTTTGTCTGACATCACTTCAATATGATGAAAATAAGGACCAAGACCTGAATTGTGTAATTTTCGTCTTTGGTCTAATAAATCTCCTTTGGTCGCAACTACTAATTTATATTTTCCACTCAAAGCTTCCAAGGTTTCGGTTACGCCGTCTAGTAAATCAACCGGTTTTTCAAGTAAATCTTTTCCGTATTGTACAATTTTTTCAATCGCTTCAATGGAAATAGTATTATTAGAAATTTTCATAGCTGCCTCTATCATCGATAAAATATAGCCTTTGATGCCGTAGCCATACAACTTTAAATTGGCAATTTCTATTTGAAACAATTCAGAAGAAATCCCTTGATGCGAAAGGTAATCTTCCATCAAACCGCAGAACTTTTTTTCGGTTTCATCAAAATACATTTCGTTTCCCCAAAGCGTATCATCAGCATCGAAAGCAATTACTTTTAGCTTTTTCATCTTCTTCAATTAAAATTTAAAGTTTAAAAGTACAACATTTCATTGGGGTTGCGATGCTTTTGAAAGCAAAAAAAAGCATAAAAAAACCGCCTCCAAGTGAAGCGGTTTAGGTTGTGTTGCGGGTTATAGTGTTTTAAACTAAGTTCGCTGTGATTAAGTATTCTGCAATTTGAATCGTGTTTGTTGCTGCTCCTTTTCTTAGGTTATCAGCCACAATCCACATATTCAAAGTGTTGGCTTGGCTTTCGTCACGACGAATTCTACCTACAAAAACTTCATTTTTTCCTTCAGCATAACGAGGCATTGGATAGGTAAAAGTATCCAAGTTGTCTTGAACTACCACTCCGTCTGTATGGTGTAAAATGTTACGCACCTCAGCCACATCAAAATCATTAGTAAACTCAACATTCACTGCTTCGCTATGTCCACCAACTACAGGTACACGAACAGCAGTTGCTGTTACTTTGATAGTATCATCGCTTAAGATTTTTTTGGTTTCGTTTACCAATTTCATTTCTTCTTTGGTGTAACCATTGTCTTCGAAACTATCACATTGTGGAATACAATTGCGATTGATTTTATATTTATACACCATTTCGCCTTCTATTCCTGCTACTTCATTTTCGAATTGTTGCACTGCTTTTACACCCGTACCAGTGATAGACTGATAGGTAGAAACAATTACACGTTTGATGTTGTATTTTTTATGTAAAGGTGCCAATGCCAATACCATTTGGATAGTAGAACAGTTTGGATTAGCAATGATTTTGTCTTCTTTAGTCAATTGACTAGCATTGATTTCTGGAACCACTAATTTTTTGGTTGGGTCCATTCTCCAAGCTGATGAATTATCGATTACAGTAGTCCCTGCTGCTGCAAATTTTGGAGCCCATTCTAACGAAGTTCCTCCTCCTGCAGAAAACAAAGCAATATCTGCTTTCATATCTACTGCTGTTTGTAAACCTACTACTTTATACGTCTTCCCTTTAAATTCTATTTCTCTCCCTACAGATTTTTCTGAAGCAACAGGAATTAACTCTGTAACTGGAAAATTACGTTCTGCTAATACTTTCAACATGATTTCGCCTACCATTCCGGTAGCACCTACAACTGCTATTCTCATTGTATATAAATTTATAGTGTCTTATTATTGAGCCACAAAAGTACGTAATCTGATAAAGAAAACAACATGATTCACAATTTTTAACAAATTGTTACATTTTAAACAAAAATAATTATTTTTAATTTTTAAGACAAAAAAACCGCCTCTTTTTGGGAAAAGAGACGGTTAAGTTAGACACTAGTGTAGCGGTATTATTTCTTTAATAAATCTCTAATTTGAGTCAATAATTCTTCTTGAGTTGGACCTGCTGGAGCTGCAGGGGCAGGGGCTTCTTCTTTTTTCTTCATACTGTTAATCGCTTTTACCATCAAGAAAATAACAAAAGCAATCACCAAGAAACTGATTACAGCAGCTAAAAATTTACCATACAAAATACCTCCATCGGTTTTTAGACCAGCTAAATCTTCTACTTGAGCTGCTTTTAAAGCTGGATTTAACAAAGCTGGCGTGATGACATCGGCCACCAAAGAATTAACAATAGCACCAAAAGCACCACCTATGATAACTCCTACTGCTAAATCCATTGCGTTGCCTTTCGCAATAAAATCTTTAAATTCTGAAATCATTCCCATAATAGTTCTAAATTTAGTTAATACAAACAAATGTAAATAAAATAATTTTTACTTTACTCTCTGTAAAACACCCTTTTAACGCGTTGGGAAATACTAGTTAAGATTTCGTAGGGAATCGTGTGTAGTTTCTCGGCCATTTCGATTACGGTTGGGCTTTCGCCAAAAACAATCACCGCATCGCCTTCTTGACAATCAATAGCCGTTACATCTACCATTAACATATCCATACAAACACTTCCTATAATCGTTGCTTTTTGCTGATGAATCGACACATATCCCACTCCATTTCCCCAAAGTCGTGCGATTCCATCGGCATAACCAATGGGAATGGTAGCTACTTTGGTAGGCTTTTCGGCCATAAATCGACGACCATAACCTACAGAATCTCCAGCAGGAATCGTTCGGATTTGTGAAATGACAGATTTGAGTGTACTCACATTTTCTAATTCTTTTTGTTCTTCGGCATCATTAGAAACACCATACAAACCAATGCCTAAACGAACCATATCGTATTGCGCTTTCGCAAAATTACTAATCCCCGAAGTATTCAAAATATGTCGAATAGGTTGAATATTTAACTCCGCCATCAATCGGCTGGATAAGTTTTTGAACAACTCGATTTGAGATTCAACAAAAGCTTGATGGTTTAGGTCGTCACTGGTGGCCAAATGCGACAATATACTTTTTACGGAAACCAATGTATTTCCTTTGAGTATTGCAACTAATTCATCAATAGTATCTTTTTCAAAGCCCAATCGGTGCATACCTGTATCGAGCTTGATATGAATGGGAAAGTGTTTTAGTTTCTTTTGTTCAGCAATTTTCAAAAAGGAACGCAAGCCTTTCAAACTATAAATTTCGGGTTCTAATTGATGCTGAATTATCGCAGAAAAACTCGTAGACTCAGGATTCAATACCATAATCGGCAGATGAATTCCTGCTGTTTTCAAGGCAATTCCCTCATCGGCGAAAGCCACGCCTAAATAATCTACTTGGTGGTGTTCTAATAATTTGGCAATTTCAAAACCACCATTTCCGTATCCAAATGCTTTGACCATCACCATCATTTTGGTAGACGGTTGTAACTTAGAACGGAAGAAATTAAGATTGTGACTTATAGCATTGAGGTTGATTTCTAAAACCGTTTCGTGTTTTTTCTCCTCGAGTGCCAAAACAATATCTTCGAAATGAAAACTACGTGCGCCTTTGATTAAAATCGTTTCATTGCCAAAAGTAGCATTATCCAACTGCGCTAAAAAATCGGCTGTAGTAGGATACGTGATGCAATTGACAAACTTGTGTTTAAAAGCGGTTATGGTCGTACCGATGCCAATCACACGATTGATTTTGTTCGAAATAACAAGCTGCGAAACTTTGGAATACAACTCTTCGTTCGATAATCCGCTCTGAAAAATATCGGATAAGATTACTGTTTTTTTCTTGTATTGTTTTTGACTTTCTAAGAAATCCAATGCAATTTTTAAAGACTGAAAATCGGAACTGTAACTATCGTCTATAATTGTGGTGCTGTTGATACCGTCTTTGACCTTTAGACGCATTTCGACAGGATACAACAAATACATTCGGTGTTCGATAGTTACCCTATCATAGCCCAAATGCAAGAGTACCATTAAACAATGAATCGCATTTTCGATAGAAGCATCATCTTGAAAAGGAATGATGATATCAAAAGCATACGATTCTAATTGAATATGCAGTTTGGTTTTATCTAAAATGCTTGATTTCTGAATAAAAACATCGGCAGTAGGGTCTTTGAAACTCCATGAAAAGGTTTTTAAAGAAGGTTTCAAAAATGCGTCAATGGTTTTATTTTTATTATAAATCAGCAAATCACAGTGTTTAAAAAGCTGTAATTTTTCTTTAATTTTTTCACCAATAGAAGTAAACCCTTCGTCGTGAGCCGAACCAATATTTGTCAAAATCCCAAGCGTGGGCTGAATGATTTTTTCCAAATGCACCATCTCATTTACCGTAGAAATTCCCGCTTCGAAAATTCCGAAATTATGTTGCTTGGCAATCGCCAACACAGACAAAGGAACACCTACTTGAGAGTTATAACTTTTGGGACTACGAATAATAGAATAATCGGGGCTTAGCAAGAAATTGAGCCATTCTTTTACAATAGTTTTCCCGTTGCTACCCGTAACTCCAATTACTGGAAAATGAAACAAACTACGATGATAACTCGCCAATTCTTGCAAGGCTGTTAAGGTGTTTTGCACCACCAAAAAATGAGCTTTTCCTACACAATTCTCAGGAATGTACTGCACTACAAAATGAGTAACACCTTGCTGAATCAAATCATTTATATAAGAATGCGCATCGTTATTGGGACCAATTAAAGCAAAAAACAAAGTATGTGGTCCGTTTTGTAAAGAACGACTATCAATAGAAATAGCATCAATAAGTAAGGAAGCATCACCTTCGAACGAGGCATTTATTTGTTTTGAAATCGTAGCAATTGTAAGATTCATCAGCATTGGGTTTGAAAGTAAAATTAGTAAAACACAACTAATCCGAACCGTGGTTTTAATTTTATTTAACGAAGTTCTCTCATATTTCTTGCTACGTTAAAAAAAAGAAGCAAAAAGCTATTTTAGATATATTTGTAAATGAAAACCCAAATGCTTTGAAAAAAACACTTCCTTTCTTTTCGTACCTTTTCCATCCGGTCTTTATTCCGTTGATGGCTACGTTGTTTTATTTCTATTATAACGAAACACTGTTTCAACTAAAAGAAAAAGCATTTGTAGTATTACAAATCACAATTCTAACTATTGTGGTTCCTATCCTTATTTATTTTTTACTCAAAACACTCAACAAAATAGATTCGGTGATGGCATATGACTTGGGACAACGTAAAATTCCCTTAGTTCTTCAGAGTTTTTTATTCATTTTATTGGTAAAAAGAAGTATCACCATTGATCGTTATTTTGAATTGCATTTTTTCTTTTTGGCAGCTTTGATGAGCACTTTAATTGCGCTCTTGTTGCTTTTTGCAAAAATAAAAGCGAGTATTCATATGATTGCTTTTAGTTCATTGACGGTATTTGTTACAGGATTACATTTGCATCATCCAGATCATTTTCCGCTACTTGTTCCTTTTTTAATTTTTATGAATGGCGTTATCGCTTCCTCGCGATTGGTGATGCAAGCGCACACGCCAAAGGAGTTGATTATTGGCTTTTTGTCTGGGAGTATACCTCAGTTGTTGCTCTTGGTAGTTTGGTTATAAGATATAAAATAGTAAGCCAAAATTAAGACTTCGTAGTTGTACTTTTTCAGTACCAATTTGCGCTGATTTAAATAACGAATTTGCCCCATACTGAACGTAAACGTTGAAGGTATTGTAACCTGATGCCAAGTACACTCCATAGCCTAATTTATTCAAATCGGCATTGTTTCGTATTGTTACATTGCCCAGAGCGGCATCATAGGCATTGCGGTCATACACCAAATAACTCAATTTAAAACCCGCATAAATACGCCAAAACTTAGTACTTTCAAAAGTAGAAGTACGCCATCTTAACTCAATAGGCAAATCGGCAGTAAGCGTGGTGAATCGGTTTTTGCTGTAAGTACCATCACCCAAAATAGCATAATTGGGCGATTGATTGGTGCCAGACACCCCAAAGTTGTGATTGTAATTATTGTAGGTCAATCCAAGTCCTGCAGCAATAGCATAAGTCCTGTTTTTATTTACAGGCATATCGCGCAAAAAACCACCCGTAAAACCTGTAGAAATTTTATCTCTGGAATAGTTTGCTGGTCCATTGATTAAATTATTGTATGTAATTCCAATGTAAAACTGATCTTCACGATACAAAGAATCTATTCTCATCCTAGGCCTTTCTTCATTACCAATAAAATCTTGAGCAAAAGCCAAACTCCCATTAAAAAAAACAATAAGAAAGATAAAAACGCGCATACCTTTAGAAATTAAAATGAATGACCAACACTTTTTCGTTGGCTTTGCCAAAAGACAAATATACTACTTTGCACTCAAAATGATTGCGGAGTACAACAACCAACTTCTATTGGTTTTGAAAATCATACGCAGCACCTTGAATTATATTTCGATTAGCAATCTCCTTGTCCATATAATTCTGAATCAATGTTTTCTTTAGTCCCCAATTCGGAGCAATAAGCAAATCCCAATCTGAAATACCAAACAAGCGCTGAATGATGATATCGGGTCTTAGCAACGGAATCAATTGACATACTAAATCAGTATATTCTTCTAAAGTAAAAAGCGGAAAGGGATTTCGTTTGTAATGTACCCCAAGAATGGAGCCTTCTACGATGTGCAGATGATGGAACTTGACAAATTTTATTTGAGGAAACCGGTTAATTTCGTGAATATATTGCAACATCATTTCGATTGTTTCCCCCGGAAAACCAAACACGGTATGTACACACAAATCAATCGGACTATTAGCAAAAAGCGCTACTGCATCAACAAATTCTTGATGAGAACATCCTCTGTTGATTTGCTGCAAAGTGGCATCATAAATAGACTCCATCCCCATTTCGACATCTACATCCCATTGATCACAATACGATTCTAGTAACGCAACTTTTTCCGCATCGAGACAATCTGGGCGAGTTCCTACCGACAAACCAACTATCACATCTGGCGCAACAGCTAAGGCCTCGTCATAGCATTTTTTCAAATACTCCACCGTCCCATACGTATTGGTATTGGGCTGAAAGTAAATGATAAATCGTTCGGCTTTATAGGCTTTTTTGGCTCGTTCTATGCCTTGTAGCACTTGCTCAGTAATGCTGGGTAATTTTCGGGAAAGTTCTGGCGTAAATGAATCGGTATTGCAATACGTACAACCTCCAAACCCTTTGCTTCCATCTCGGTTTGGACAACTAAAACCAGCGTCTACAATTACTTTGTATACCTTTTGTCCGTTGTATTTTTCACGTAAAAAAGTACCGTAATTGTTATAGCCTTTTCGCTCTGCTGTTCCACTTGTTCCCATATTGCAAAAATACTCATTTTTAGGAAGAGGATGCTTTTAGCAATGGAGTTAAATAAAAAAAGCCTCCTTTTTACAGGAAGCTTCAATTTCATTTTTGCAGAGAGGAAGGGATTCGAACCCTCGATACAGTTACCCATATACTAGCTTTCCAGGCTAGCTCCTTCAACCACTCGGACACCTCTCTAATTGGGATTGCAAATAACATAAAAAAAAATGAGTTAGAAAAGGAAAAAGTAATTATTATCCCATTTCTCCTCGTATCGCATTTTCGAAGGTGTTTTTAAATTCTGTGGCTGGAATATTCTGTCCCAAAAGATGCATTAACTTAGTAATGGCAGCCTCTGTGGTACAGTCCTTTCCTGAAATAACACCAATCTTTTTTAGTTCTGAACTCGTTTCGTATTTCCCCATATTGACACTTCCACCTGAACATTGTGTGACGTTTACAATATGTATCCCAGAAATGATGGCTTGTTGTAACAATTCAATAAACCATTCCTCAGTGGGCGCATTTCCAGAACCATAAGTTTCTAAAACAATACCTTTTAAATCAGGAATATGCACTAGTGTTTCCAATACTTTTTGATTGATTCCTGGGAACATTTTTAGAATCACCACTTGGGTGTCAAATACCTTATGAACGCGCAAAGGTTGGTTTTCGTCAAAAGGCAATAATAAGTCTTTGTTGACTTTTAAATGCACTCCTGATTCAATTAAGAAAGGATAATTAGGTGAAGTGAATGCATTAAAATGTTCCGCACTAATCTTTGTTGTACGATTACCACGGTACAATTTGTATTCAAAATACAAACCGACTTCTGTAATCACGGGTTTTCCGTTTTCTTGCAAGGATGCGATTTGTATAGCGGTAATCAGATTTTCTTTCGCATCGGTTCTCAAATCTCCAATAGGCAATTGAGAGCCCGTAAAAATTACGGGTTTCCCTAAATTCTCCAACATAAAACTCAATGCCGAGGCAGAATACGACATGGTATCTGAGCCGTGTAATACCACAAAACCATCAAAAGCAGTATAGTTTTGTTCAATAACTTCGGCTATTGCTACCCAACTTGCAGGACTTATATTTGATGAATCGATAGGATGTTCGAATGAAATCGTTTCTATAGCACAATCCAACAATTTCAATTCTGGTACGCGTTGCAAAAGCTTGCTAAAATTGAAGGCCTTGAGCGCTCCCGTCTCAAAATCCTTTTGCATACCAATTGTTCCGCCGGTATAAATAAGCAATATTTTTGTACTAGAGCGCATCCGTATATTTCAATTTGTTGACCACAGGATTCGCATACATAGCCAAAAACCCTTCTAAAAGTTGTGGGTTATCATGATCGATTCGCATTTCTAATCGGCGTTCGAACAACGACTTTTCATTTTCGGTATATCTATGCTCATATTGATTGGTTTTGTTCAACAAATCATAGGCTATAAAATTCGTTGGCCATAACTTGTAGTTCGTCAAAATAGCGTCATCAATGGCTTGTGCCAAGGCTAAAACTTGCTTGTTGGCGTTTTCCTCATTAGCCATAATAGCATCTATTTCAGTATCTATAATTTTTCCAATGTGGATATGGATTCGCTTTTTTTGACCTAAAACGCCACTCAAAATATTTTGAAAATCTTCGTTTTTCTCTTTGATATAAATCTCATTATTGGCCTCTGCCATCAATTGTGGCATCTTGAGTACATCGGTTGGGTCATATTCGTAGGAAATAGAAACCGGAACAATTTTAATTTTCTTAAAATAATCCATCACATTTTTTTCCTCAGAGGCCATCCCCAACATTTTCAAAACTCCTGGATTGGTGGCATCATTACCGTCTTTGGTACGTCCCTCACGTTGCGCAATCCAAACCGAACGGTTTTCGTGCAACAACAACTGCTTTATGTATTCAGAAAGTAACTTAGAACTTTGCAACATTTCTCTTGGCGAAAGCCCACGAAGTACTAAGAAATTTCGATTGAGTTTTGCTAATATTTTAAGAAAAGATTTCTTAACAAGATTATCTCCGATGGCCGAAGCCGTCATCACCAAGCCGTGTTCGAATAAAGTGGCATTAAGCAATGTTGTATCAAGAAGAATATCTCGGTGATTGGAAATAAACAAATAAGGCGTGTTTTTTTCTAAATGCTCAAAACCAGAAGTGGTTAACCCCTCGGAGCTTTTCTCTAAAATTTTGCGTGCAGAATGATAAATAAAATTGCACTGAAAATCACGAATTGAGTGCGTTTTTTTGAGTTGTTCCTTCCAGACCTCGTCTGCTACCTCAGGGAAAGAAAAATTCATTAATGCTTTCATCATCGGATGCTGAATCACATCGGATAACGCATCGTTAACTTCGGAATCATAAAATGGCCGAATGGAGTCAAATTTTTGCATTTTGATTTTCATTTTTAATGGGGACAAAAGAACAAAAAAAAACGGAAACTATCCGCACATTTCGGCTTAAATCCCAAATACTCGTTTAGAATTTTCAGTAGTAATTTGGGCTATTTCAGCTACACTACAGTTGTAAATTGTAGCCAATTTTGCAGCCACATTCACCACATAACTGCTCTCATTTCGCTTACCACGAAAGGGAATTGGGGCCAAATATGGAGAATCGGTTTCGAGGACGATGTGTTGCAAATCAATGCGGTCTAGGAATTGGTCAATTTTTCCATTCTTAAACGTTACCACACCGCCAATTCCCAACAACATATTATAAGAAATAGCCTGAAGTGCTTGCTCATAAGTTCCCGAAAAACAGTGAAAAATTCCAAATAATTCAGGGCTTTTCTCTTCTTCTAGAATTTCGAAAATTTCATCAAAAGCCTCACGACAGTGAATCACGATGGGCAATTTATACTGCTTTGCCCACTGAATCTGTTGCCTAAAAGCAATTTGTTGTTCCTTAAGATGTGTTTTGTCCCAATACAAATCGATGCCTATTTCGCCAATGGCGTAGAACTTACGCTTGGTTAGTTGGGAGGCCACGTGTGCCAATTCCGCTTCGTAATTGTCTTTCACATAAGTAGGATGCAAGCCCATCATCAAAAAAACATTTTCCGGAAAATCTTGTTCCAAATCATACATAGCTTGCGTACAAGTCGAGTCGATAGCGGGAATAAAAAAGCGAGAAACTCCAGCATTTATGGCGCGTTGCATCATTTCGCCACGGTCTTGATCAAATTCTTCAGAATATAAATGGGTATGCGTATCGGTAAGTATCATTGTATCATTTTTGCGCGACAAAGTTAACGTTTTGCCATAGTAGTTTTAAAATTTTTAGGTTACTTTTGAAAAGGCACTTTTATTATGGAAAATCTACACGCAATCTTACAAACCGAAAACTACCAAAAAATCCGATTCAAAATCATCAAAACGCAGCATTTATTGGTCAAAGCCAAAATCAATGGCATTGCGGGTAATTTCATACTCGATACAGGTGCTTCAAGTAGTTGCGTGGGTTTTGAAGGTGTCGATTTCTTTCGGTTAAAGGCCAAAAAATCCAAAACCAAAGCTGCAGGTGCAGGCGCTACTGGAATGCTAACCCAACTTTCGACCGACAACAAGCTACAATTGGGTCGCTGGAAAACAGCCAATGCTGCGCTAGTCATTTTCGACTTATCGCACGTCAACGAAGCGCTTACTCAACACAAAGCCAAAGCGGTTCATGGAATAATTGGCGCCGATATCCTTCTAAAAGGCAAAGGAATTATTGATTACTACAATCATTATTTGTATTTGAAACAGGATTTTTAGGGCAATTGCCAAGGCACCACGCTATCCGCTATAGTTTTGCAAAACCTTAAATGGAAGTTTTGCAAAAGCTGCCGCTCCTATCGTTGTTGCGGTAAGGTGAAAAAAGCCATTGTAACGGAGTTGCATTTTTTAAGTTTCTATCCGCTTTTTGTACTTCCTGCAAGGTTTCTTTTAACCTTGTAGGTATGCTGTACTTTCAAAATACCTACAAGGTCTGGAAAAAGACCTTGCAGGAGAACAAATTTTGTTTTTTGCATAAATTCAATAGGAATGGGCTTTAGCCCGTTCTTTACAATGAGTTTCCTATTGGGCTTTAGCCAAAAACTCACCCCTATTTTGGCTAAAGCCTCTAAATCTTTACAATCATATCCTCTCGCTTTAGCGAGAGGCAATTGACTTTAGTGCAACCCAATAACAATCCTTATTTTGCTGACATTATCTTAATCGAAATCGGGTTTGCTATTATAATCAATTTTCAAAAAAACACCTACAAGGTCTGGAAAAAGACCTTGCAGGTGAAGTACGATTTCCGTTTAAGAATTAGTTGATTTAGGTTTATTAAATAGATGCCTCAAAAAATGCCCCTTGTCCCTCACTAGCCCCGATAGTAGTGGAAATCCTTTTGGGGCTGGGGTTCAGCCCCAAAAGATTATAACGAAGAGCGGGACTTAGCTTCCTGAAAAAGCCCTATCTTCCTGCTCCTAAACCAACTGATTCTGTGACTTATTTCCATAAAAAAATCCCAAAAACCAGTATTGGAATTTGGGATTTTGTGTATTTAAAATGGAATTGACTACAACTCAAATGCTTTTTTAGGATTGTTATCGCAAAGCAATTCCACTGGATTTTCTAGTGCTTCTTTCACTGCTACCAAGAACCCAACTGACTCGCGTCCGTCGATGATTCGGTGGTCATAAGAAAGGGCTATGTACATCATTGGGTGAATTTCTACTTTACCATTTACAGCAATAGGACGCTCGATAATGTTGTGCATTCCTAAGATTCCAGACTGTGGAGGGTTGATAATTGGAGTTGACAACATAGAACCAAACACACCACCGTTAGTGATTGTAAAAGTTCCTCCTGTCATATCGTCTACAGTGATTTGTCCGTCGCGTGCTCTTAAGGCCAAGCGTTTGATTTCGGCTTCAATGCCGCGGAATGTCAAGTTTTCTGCATTACGAACTACTGGCACCATTAACCCTTTTGGTCCAGAAACTGCGATTGAGATATCACAGAAATCGTAAGCCACTTTGTAATCACCATCCATCATAGAGTTAACATCTGGATATAATTGCAATGCTCTAGTTACCGCTTTGGTAAAGAAAGACATATAGCCTAAACTTACCCCGCCGTGTTTTGCTTTGAAAGCATCTTTGTACTCGTTACGCAAATTGTTGATAGGCGTCATGTTTACTTCGTTGAATGTAGTCAACATTGCCGTATCGTTTTTGGCAGCAACCAATCGCTCAGATACTTTACGACGCAACATAGATAATTTGGTACGCTCTACACCACGAGAACCTCCTGTTGGAGTTCCCATAGATGGCACTGCATTAATGGCATCTTCTTTAGTGATTCTACCTGCTTTTCCAGTTCCAACAATGGTTTCTGGAGCTATATTTTTTTCGTCTAATATTTTTCTAGCGGCTGGCGATGGAGTGCCTGCTGCATAACTTGGAGCTGCTGGAGCTGCTTTTGGAGCTTCAACTTTTACCTCTGCTTTTGGAGCTTCGGCTACTGGTGCTGCTGCTGCCACAGGTGCTGCACCTGATGGTTTTGCTGCTCCAGTATCAATTAAACAAACAATAGCGCCTACTGCTACTGCATCGCCTTCTTCGGCTTTTAGGGTAATTACTCCACTTGCTTCAGCTGGTAACTCTAAGGTAGCTTTATCTGAATCTACTTCAGCAATCGCTTGATCTTTCTCTACATAATCACCATCTTTTACCAACCAAGTGGCTATTTCTACTTCTTTGATGGATTCCCCTGGTGATGGGACTTTCATTTCTAAAATCATCTTCTGTTAGTTTATTGTTTGTAGTTTAAGGCTTATGGTTTCTGGTTTGTTGTTATTAAAAACTAAAGACCACAAACGTTTTTATCTAAATAAATTTTTATCAAATACCATTCTAATTGCATCTGCGTGACGACGCTTAGCACGAGTATAGCTTCCTGATGCTGGCGCCGCATATGCTTTAAGCGATGCTAATCTCCATTTTACCAAATCGAAATTAGCTAACATGTATGTGTAAGCTCCCATATTTTTTGGCTCTTCTTGTGCCCAAACATAATCGTCTACATTTGGATATTGAGCAATAATAGCTTTTAACTGTTCGATTGGCAATGGGAATAATTGTTCGATACGAACTACCGCCACATCGTTTCTACCATTATTAGCTCTTTCTGCGGTAATATCATAATAGAATTTACCTGTACAGAATACTAATGTTTTTACCTCAGCTTTGTTAACAGCAGTATCATCGATAGTCTCTTGGAAACCACCATTGATAAAGTCTTCTAGTGGCGACACACATCTTGGGTCACGAAGTAAACTTTTTGGAGAGAACACAATTAATGGCTTACGGAAATTCGTTTTCATTTGTCTTCTCAACAAGTGAAAGAAATTCGCTGGAGTAGTACAATCGGCCACATACATATTATGGCGAGCACACAATTGTAAATAACGCTCCATTCTTGCAGAAGAATGTTCTGCACCTTGTCCTTCGTAACCGTGAGGCAATAACATCACGATTCCGTTTTGATTGTTCCATTTATCTTCACCACAAGAGATGTATTGGTCAATCATAATTTGAGCACCGTTAGAAAAATCTCCAAATTGTGCTTCCCAAATTGTCAATGACTTTGGATTGGCTAAAGCGTAACCATAATCAAATCCTAATACACCATATTCTGAAAGGAAAGAGTTGAACACATGGAAATTTCCTTTTTTGTTCTCGATATGATTTAATAATACTACTTCTTCTTCAGAATCCTCTACTTTCACTACTGCGTGACGGTGTGAAAAAGTACCACGTTCTACGTCTTGACCTGAGATTCTCACATCAAAACCTTCGGTTAATAATGTACCATAAGCTAACGTTTCGGCTGTACCCCAATCAATTGTATTGTTGTCATAGCCCGTTTTTCTATCGGTAACAATTTTTGTGATTTTGTTGATGAATTTTTTATCAGAAGGCAAACTAGAAACCGTTGCAATAATAGAATCTAATGTTTCTTTTGTAACTGTTGTATCTACTTTTTTCAACATAACATCATCAGAAACTTGCTCAAAACCAGCCCATTCATTTTGCATAAATGGTGTAATGATTGTCAAATCTTTTTTACGAGATTCTTCTAAATTGGTTTCTAAAACGGCTTTGTATTCTTTTTCTAATTGATTTACATAAGTAGCATCAATCACGCCTTCGGACAATAATTTTAAAGCATAAATATCTCTTGGATTTTGATGCTTAGCAATGATTTTATATAAAACTGGCTGCGTAAATCTTGGCTCGTCACCTTCGTTATGACCATATTTTCTATACCCTAATAAGTCGATGAATACGTCGCGCCCAAATTCCATTCTAAAGTCTAAAGCAAAAGACATGGCATGAACCACCGCTTCGGCATCGTCTGCATTTACGTGTAAAACTGGTGAAAGGGTTACTTTGGCAATGTCTGTACAATAAGTAGAAGAACGAGCATCTAAATAGTTGGTTGTAAATCCTACTTGATTGTTAATTACAATATGAATGGTTCCTCCTGTTTTGTATCCGTCCAATTGAGCCATTTGAACGATTTCATAAAGAATTCCTTGTCCAGCAATAGCCGCATCTCCATGCACTGCAATAGGTAATACTTTTGAAAAATCTTCTGGATAATACTTATCTTGTTTGGCTCTTGTAATTCCTTCGATAACGGCTCCTACGGTTTCTAAGTGCGATGGATTAGGCGCTAAATTGATGTTGATTTTCTTTCCTGATCGAGTCACTTTGTCGGCTGTTAAGCCTAAGTGATATTTCACATCACCATCAAAATACTCTTGATCGTAATCTTTACCATCAAATTCACTAAAAATATCTTGAGTAGATTTTCCAAAAATATTGGCCAATACATTCAAACGACCACGGTGTGCCATTCCCATAACAAACTGCTCTACCCCTTTGTCAGCAGCTTTTTCGATCAAAGCGTCTAATGCTGGTATAATCGACTCACCTCCTTCTAATGAGAAACGTTTTTGCCCTACATATTTAGTATGCAAAAAGTTTTCGAAAGAAACTGCTTGATTTAATTTCTCTAAAATTGTTTTTTTCTCATCAGCAGAGAAATTCGGTTGATTGTCATTAATTCTAATTTTTTGACGAATCCATTCTACAATTTCTGGTTTACGAATATATACGTACTCAATACCGATATGTTGACAATAGATTCTATCTAAATGACCGATAATTTCACGCAAAGTACATGGAGCTACTCCAATTACTTTGGCAGCATCAAAAACCAACTCTAAATCTGAAGCGGCTAAACCAAAATTTTCGATAGCCAAAGACGGGGTGTATACACGACGATCACGCACTGGATTTGTTTTGGTAAACAAATGTCCTCTAGTACGGTAGCCTTCGATTAACTTGATAACTTTAAATTCTTTCTGTAGTTTCTCAGAAACTTCGGCATTCGAAGCAGAACAAGAATCACCTGATGCTTGAATAACAACTGGGTTCCCTTGTGCTGAGGCTTGTTCTTCATTATAAGTAGTCATCCCAAAGTCGAAACCTTGAAAGAAACTCCTCCAACTTGGCTCAACGCTATCTGGATTCTCTAAATACTGATCGTATAATTGTGCAAAAAATTCGGTATGTGCTGCGTTTAAAAATGAAAACCTATCCATAATATTGTTTGAATGTATTTTTAAAATAGTCCGACAAAAGTACAATAAACAGTTATAACTAATTCATTTTTTTGCTTACTTTTACCTCAGTTTTTGTTAAATTAAACCTAATATCATGAAAAAATATGATTTTTTTACGGCTTTCAAAGCCATTTTGGTTTTTGCCCTATTTAGTTTTACGAAATCGATGTATGCGCAACAGTCCAATTCGAATACTTTTAGCAAAAACATTCAATTTGGAGGAGGAGTGGGATTAAATTTTGGTTCAGGATTTACAGATATTTCTATTTCTCCAAGTGCTATTTATAATTTAAATCAATATGTAGCCCTAGGAGCAAGTTTACAATTTGGATATATTAAAGTCAAAAACAGTTATGAAACCTATACCTATGGTGGCAGTTTGATTGGATTAGTAAATCCCATTCCTGAAATACAGCTATCTGCAGAACTAGAGCAATTGCGATTCAATACTGACTATAGAACAATTATTGGCAACGTAGCTTCGGATAATTTTTGGAATACGGCCTTGTATCTTGGTGCGGGTTACAGAACCAACAATGTGACTTTTGGTGTTCGCTATGACGTATTGCACGATGATAACAAGAGTATTTATAGCGAAGCCTTTATGCCTTTTGTGAGGGTTTATTTCTAATACATAGAACAACTCAGACACTAAGTTTCTGATTTAAAACAAAATTGGAACTAAAAAAGTAGTTTCTGAAGTAAACTTATACTTAAACCTCAACGAAAAAAATTTCTAAACCATACCTTTTGCCATTCTCTTTTAAGAATCAAAAAAGAAACCTGTCCTGCTAATGCTACAATATCGGCACCGTCAAGCAGTTTTATCTCATTCTCAGGCACATCAATAATATAGAGCAAGTTTAAATATTCGGCAAACTTATATTGAATGAGTCGATATATTTTTTCTTGTAGTTGTATTTTGAGATCGTCAGGCAATATATTCATTGGAAAATCAATCCTTTCGTTGGCAAGATTAAAATCTTTATTGATTTGAGCTACCAATTTTACATACAAGTTTTCCTTTTCTGCTTCAGAAAGTAAATGATCTGTATTTAAAGGCGCTACATACATATAAAGATAAAATTACGATTGTATTCTTGCTTCAGATCCATTAAAAATAAGGGATTTGAAGTTTCTTACACTACACTTTTCTTCCCATCAAATTTTCTCCAAAATCTCTCAATAATGCCTTTTTATCACCATCAATATTCATTTTATCCAAAGTATCAAAGGCTTGATACGTGTACTCTTTTATAGCTTCTTGGGTAGCCAATGAAGCACCGCTTTCGTTAAAAATCTGCTTTACTTCCTCGATTTTGGCCGCCGAATCCTCGAGATGTTCTGAAAACAAATGCATCAAACGAGATTTTTGATTGGCATTAGAAAATTCCATTGCTTTTAAAAACAAAAAGGTTTTTTTGTTCTCAATAATATCTCCGCCTACTTGTTTGCCAAAAGTAGCAGGATTACCAAAAGCATCTAAATAATCGTCTTGAAGCTGAAATGCAATACCTAAATTCAATCCAAAATCATAAATCAACTTAGCGTTCGATTTAGACGTCTTAGCAATAATAGCACCCATTTTCATGGCAGCAGCAACTAAAACGGCAGTTTTGAATTCAATCATTTTTAAATATTCAGGTATCGTAACATCGGTTCTTGTTTCGAAATCAACGTCCCATTGCTGTCCTTCACAAACTTCGAGCGCCGTTTTGCTAAATAATTTGGCCAATTTACGGAACGTTTTGGGCTCGTATTTTTCAAAATATTGATAGGCTAAAATCAGCATTGCATCACCAGATAAAATTCCAGTATTAGTATCCCATTTTTCGTGAACCGTAACATTTCCTCTTCGCAAAGGAGCGGCATCCATAATATCATCATGAACTAGAGAAAAATTATGAAAAACCTCGACTGCCATTGCTGCTGGTAAAGCTTTTTGATAATTGGCATCAAAAATTTCGGCACTCATCAACGTGAGTACGGGACGCATTCGCTTTCCTCCCAAAGACAATATATATTGAATAGGCTCATAAAGATTTTTAGGTTCTTTTTGAATCACTTGATTCTCTAAGTAAGTAACAAAAAAAGACTGATACGCTGAAACTGACTGCATGACTGTATAAATTCGATTAGCAAAGCTCCAAAGATACAATTCATGAGCATAATATCACCAGAAAAAATGCTCTCAATCATTAATTTGATGTGTAACAATTGTTAAATTTTCATTACCGAAAACGTTTTAGATTGTTAAAAACGACGGAAACTCTAAATACAAAGGAAACTTTTTTGGTATCTAAAGTTTCCTTTCTATATTTGTCTCGTCAAAATGTTTACTTATTTGCATAAATACCAAAACAACAACGTTTCCAAAACCAAATTAAACCACCTCTCATGAATCCAAAATGGACCATCAATTCTAATCAATCCGACGTTTTGATAGAAGCAAGACATTCGGTTATAGCCTATTTGGGAGGCAACACAAACTCCTTCAGCGGTTATGTAGTCATGGATCAAGATACTATAGAAGATGCCGCAGTTGAATTTTCATTGGATGTGAAAAAGAACTACAATAAAATGGAGCAAATGGACTCTTATACCAAATTAAGCAACTTTTTTAACGTAGAAACTCATCCTGTAATTCGCTTCAAATCGACTTCTTTTCAAAAAGTAAACAAAAACATCAATTTCATCAAAGGTGATTTGACCATAAAAAATGTTACCAAAACAGTAGAATTAGATACCGAATTCATTGGAATACATAATTATGATGGTCAACAAAAAGGTTCACTTGAGATTACTGCCAAAATAAAACGAAGTGACTTTGATTTGTGGTATAACACCAATCATAAACAGAGCGGAATTTCTATAGGCCAAGACATTAAATTGGTAGCCAACTTAGAAATTGAAATGTCAAAAAATTAGCAATCACTGTTTTAAACAACAATCTTAACATACGTTTTTCTCAAACTATCCCAACAACATTAGAATAAAAAGGTATAATACATATGAAAGAAAAAATAATGGCTAAAGCAAGTGAACTGTTTTTGAAACTAGGTTTCAAAAGTATAACTATGGATGATATAGCCGGTGAAATGTGTATTTCAAAAAAAACAATTTATAAATATTTCTGCAACAAAGAGGTATTAATCGAAGAAAGTACCGAGGTCATGCACAAAGAAGTACATCAAAGCATTGATGCCATTGTTCAACAAAACTACAACGCCATTCGTGAAAATTTTGAAATCCGAAAAATGTTCAAAGAAATGTTCAATGCAGGTGACACTTCTCCGATGTATCAATTAAAAAAACATTATCCGGAAATCTACAACAAACTCGTTGATAGAGAAGTCAATGAATGCAATACCGTTTTTAAACAAAATATTGAAAAAGGAATTAGAGAAGGATTGTATCGATCAGACATACCTGTAGAAACGTATGTCAAATTCTATTACACCCTTGTCTTTGAAATCAACGGAAATACAATTTCTGAAAAAGAAGCACAGCAACTAGAATTAGAAGCGCTCGAATATCACATTAGAGCCATGGCGACTTTAGCTGGAATTATTGAACTAGAAAAACAACTAGAAAATCACTCCATCATATAATCATTAATCAATTACGTATCAAACAAATTTTAAACTATGAAATACCCACTTTCAATACTCACAGTCTTTTTGCTTGTGCTCAATCTACAAGCACAAGAAGTAAAGAAACTTACTTTAAAAGACGCATTGGTTTATGCTTTAGAAAATAAAGCTGATGCTAAAAAAGCAAAATTAAAAGTCGAAAACAGCGAATACCAAATTCAAGAAGTCCGCTCAAGAGCCTTGCCTCAAATATCGGCAAATGGGAGTTTAACTTACAATCCTATTTTACAAACAAACGTAATTGATGGAGGTTCTTTTGGTCAACCAGGAACAACAATACAAGCGGTTTTTGGTCAAAAATGGAATTCTGTGGGAACACTTTCATTAACTCAAGCATTGTTTGATCAATCTGTGTTTACAGGTTTGAAAGCAGCAAAATCTACAAGAGAATTTTATCAAATTAACGAGCAACTAACAGAAGAACAAGTTATTGAAGCTGTAGCCAACAACTATTACCAAATTTATGTTCTACGCCAAAAGCTTACACTTTTAGAGAACACTTTCAAAACAACCGAAAAAGCGCGTGATATTGTAAAAGGACAATTTGATAATGGTTTGGCTAAAAAAATCGACTTGGATAGAATGAATGTGAGAATTACCAATGTAACTACACAAAAACAACAAATTGAGAATTTAATCGAGTTACAAGAGAACACTCTTAAGTTTTTCATTGGAATGCCTATTTCTACAAAGTTAGAATTCCCAAACAATGATTTCAAAATAAGACCCGTTGACCTAAGTGCTGCACCAAATCCGGATAACAGAACCGAAATTATATTACTAAAAAAACAAGAAGAATTACTTAATTATCAAAAGAAAGCAGCATTAGCTGGATATTACCCAACGCTTTCATTAGCTGCAAATTACAATTATATCGGTCAAGGTCCAGAAATGCCATGGTTTAAAAAACCTGCTGATGGCGTATTTTGGTCTGATTTCTCCTCAGTAACATTAAATTTAAGAATTCCCATTTTTACGGGTTTTGGAACTAAAGCAAAAGTTAACCAGGCTGATGTTGAACTAAGAACTATTCAAGAAAGCATCAAAGACACTCAATTGGCTATGGACTTGGATTATAAAAATGCTAATACTCAAATTGAAAATAGCACAATCACCATAACCAATCAAAAAGAAAACATGCGCCTTGCAGAAGAAATCCTAAAAAATACAAACAACAATTATTTACAAGGATTGGCTTCATTAACAGATTTATTAGATGCAGAAAATGCAGCAACAGAAGCTCAAAACAATTACACATCAGCAATACTAGATTACATTCTAGCAGAAATAAAACTTATAAAATCAAAAGGAGAACTAAAATCACTATTAAATAACTAAATCATGAAAAAGAATAGTATTACCATCATAATAATCGTAGGAGCGCTAGCCTTAATTGGTTTTATTCTATCAAAAAATAAAAAAGAAAATGAAGCTAAAATTGCAATAGTTGCAGAAAAAAACGCAAGTGTTTCAGTAAAAGTAGCTCCTGTAAAAATAGAGGAAGTATCTCTAGACTTTGTGGCTAATGGTAACTTTGAGCCTACACAAGAATTGACTTTTTCAGCTGAACGCTCAGGAAAAGTAATTAGTGTACTTGCCAAAGAAGGGGACCGTGTAAGTGTTGGACAAACCTTAGCAATAATGCGTGGTGATGCAATTAATGTAAACGCACAAGCTGCTGAGGCCGCTTACATCAATGCCAAATCAGACTATAACCGTTTTGAAAATGCATTCAAAACTGGCGGAGTAACTAAACAACAATTAGACCAAGCCAAACTTGGATTAACCAATGCTGAGGCCAATTACAAACAAGCAAAAATCAATGTTGGAGACACTCGTATAAAAGCACCCATAAATGGGATTATCAATAAAAAATACATTGAACCAGGATCCATTTTATCTGCAATGCCAGCAACTGCTTTGTTCGATATCGTAAATGTTAGCAAACTAAAACTTAAAGTTACGGTTAGCGAAGCTCAAGTAGCAAGTTTAAAAGTAGGAAACACTATCAGCGTAAAAACAAGTGTTTATCCAGACAAAGAATTTAGTGGTCGTATCACTTTTATTGCTGCAAAAGCAGATAGCAATTTGAACTTCCCTGTTGAAATCGAAATTGCAAATAATGCTACAAATGATATCAAGGCTGGTATGTACGGAACGGCAATTTTCAAATCAGCTCAGCAAAAACAAACGATGACTATTGTGCCTAGAGCTGCATTCGTAGGAAGTGTTAGCAGTAACCAAGTATTTGTTGTTGAAAACGGTTTTGCAAAACTGAAAAATGTAACTGCTGGACGCATATTGGGTGACAAAGTTGAAATCTTAAACGGATTAACAACTGGTGAAACCGTAATCGTTACTGGGCAAATCAACTTGCAAGACGGAAATACAGTAGAAATAATAAAATAATTGATTGTAACGAGCACCTAGACAACTATGAAATTAGCAGAAATATCAATAAAACGTCCCTCATTAGTGATTGTATTGTTTACAATCCTATTGTTAGGTGGAATCTTCAGTTACAGCCAATTGGGCTATGAATTAATCCCAAAATTTGAAACCAACGTAATCACCGTTTCAACAGTTTATCCAGGAGCTTCTCCTAGCGAAATCGAAAATACGGTAACTAAGAAAATAGAGGATGCTATCGCTTCTTTAGAGAATATTAAAAAAATTGACTCTAAATCTTACGAGAGTCTTTCTATCGTATCCATTACGCTTACATCAAATGCGGATGTAGACATCTCTATGAATGATGCGCAACGAAAAATCAATGCAATTTTGAGTGATTTACCAGACGACGCAGACCCACCATCATTGACCAAATTCTCACTTAGTGACTTACCAATTATGACGATTGGTGCTAATGGAAAAATGGATGAGGCCGCCTTTTACGACTTAATCGATAAAAAAATTGCTCCAATATTATCTCGTGTTCAAGGTGTAGCACAAGTAAACATCATTGGAGGACAAGAACGTGAAATACAAGTTAATCTTGATGCGACTAAAATTCAAGGCTACGGACTCTCTGTTCCTCAAATTCAACAAGCAATCTTGAGCTCAAACCTAGACTTCCCTACAGGAAACATACAAACTAGAGAGCAAAAAATTCTAATCCGTTTAGCGGGTAAATTCAAAAATGTCGAAGAACTTAGAAACCTTGTAGTTGCTTCTCAAAACGGTATTCAAATTCGTTTGAATGATGTTGCAGATGTTCAAGACACACAAAAAATAGCCGAGAAAATTGCTCGTGTAAATCAAAAAAGTGCAATTGTACTTCAAATAGTAAAACAATCCGATGCCAACGCTGTTGCTGTTAGTGAGCTTTTAATTAAAACTATTGCCAAATTAGAAAAAGACTATGCAGGTAATGAGCTACAATTAGAAGTAGCAAAAGATAGTACTGTATTTACCCTTGAAGCTGCAGACTCTGTTGTTCACGATTTATTAATAGCCGTAATATTAGTGGCTTTAGTAATGTTGTTTTTCTTGCATAGTGTCCGAAACTCTTTGATTGTAATGGTTTCGATTCCAGCGTCTTTGATTGCCACATTTATTGGAATTTTCCTTTTAGGCTATACCTTAAACTTAATGAGTTTGTTAGGATTGTCATTAGTAGTCGGAATCCTTGTGGATGATGCTATTGTGGTCCTCGAGAACATTTACAGGCACATGGAAATGGGCAAGAATAAAGTCCGTGCAGCCTTTGATGGTACAGCCGAAATTGGTGGCACTGTAACTTCCATTACTTTAGTAATTGTGGTTGTGTTTTTACCAATCGCTATGAGTACAGGTTTGGTATCTAATATCATTACACAATTTTGTATGACAGTTGTAATTTCAACATTACTTTCACTGTTAGCATCGTTTACCATTATTCCTTGGTTATCATCTCGTTTTGGAAAACTTGAACACATTGAAGGAAAAAATGCATTTGGGAGAATCATTCTTGGTTTTGAAAATATGCTAACTCGTTTTACAAACTGGGTAACAGAAATTTTAGAATGGTGTTTAGATCATTACATAAAAACTATTGGAATTGTACTCGTTTTGTTCTTTTCGTCAATTGCCTTGCTACCCCTTGGTTTCATAGGTGGTGAATTCTTTGCCTCTTCGGATAGTGGTGAGTTCTTGGTTCAAATTGAAATGCCAAAAGATGCTTCTTTGGAACAAACTAATTTTATGACTCAAAAAGCAGAAGCTTATTTGAAGAAAGAGCCTTATGTTTTTAGCCAAATTACCACTGTAGGACAAACGAGTGAAGGTATGGGTGCTGCGCAATCGACGGCATACAAAGCTGAAATTAACGTAAAAATGATCGACCAAAAAGATCGAACAGATGATGCTACAGTATATGCTGCCAAAATTAAAAGAAAGCTAGAAAAAGTATTAGTTGGTTCAAAAGTAAAAACCGTTCCTGTTGGTATTTTAGGTACAGCCGAAGATGCAAAATTGGGATTGATTGTTACTGGACCAAATGTAGAAAGCGCCATGAAGTTTGCCAAATTAGCTGAAGCTGAATTGCGTAAAATACCGGGAACAACAGAAATTAAATTAACCGTTGAAGACGGAAACCCAGAAATTAACGTTAAGGTGGATCGCGATAAAATGGCTGCACTTGGACTTACACTTCAAACGGTGGGTATGACAATGCAAACGGCATACAGCGGAAATACCGACGGTAAATTTAGAGCTGGTGAATACGAATATGACATCAACATCAAGTACAATGCTTTTGATAGAAAAAATAGTACCGATGTTAGTAATTTGATATTTGTAAATAGTGCTGGACAACAAATTAAGCTTTCTCAGTTTGCTACCATTACTGAAGGTTCAGGACCTAGTAAGTTAGAAAGACGTGATAAAACTGCATCAGTTACCGTACAAGGACAAAATGTTGGTGTACCAGCAGGGACCATCGTTAATCAATGGCAGGCAAGATTAGACAAATTACCTAAACCAGCAGGTGTAGACTATATTTGGGGTGGAGATCAAGAAAACCAAAGTGAAGGTTTTGGTACTTTGGGAATAGCACTTTTAGCAGCAATCATTCTGGTGTATCTTGTAATGGTTGGTCTATATGATAGTTTTGTTCACCCATTTGTCGTTCTTTTCGCCATTCCATTATCATTCATTGGTGCATTGCTTGCATTGGCGCTAACAAACAACTCTTTAAATATATTTACCATTTTAGGTATTATCATGCTTATTGGTCTGGTTTGTAAAAATGCTATTATGCTTGTAGATTACACCAATCAAAGAAGAGCTGCTGGAGAGACCATACGTACAGCATTGATTCAAGCAAATCATGCTCGTTTGCGTCCGATTTTGATGACTACTATTGCGATGGTTTTTGGTATGTTCCCAATTGCATTGGCTTCTGGTGCAGGTGCTGAATGGAAAAACGGCTTAGCTTGGGTAATTATTGGTGGATTGATTTCGTCATTATTCCTAACCTTAATTATTGTTCCAGTAATCTATGAGATTATGGAAAAAATCATTGCAAAATTCTCTAAAGGAGAAAAGATGGATTATGAAGCTGAAATGGTTGCCGATTACGACCACAAAGAATTAAGTGAAGATGGATTTAATCCAAAGCATACCCTTTAATTTTTGAATATTTGTTTTGTTTAACAAAAAGGCCGTCTAATTTGATTTAGACGGCCTTTTTAATTAACTAAAAAAAAGAATTAATTTTTTACTGCAATAGCTTCTTGTTTCCAATTTTTAACCATTGCTATTGCATTATTAGAATAATCAACTTCGCTTAAATTTACATCTTTCCAAAAGAACCATTTTCCAACTTTTGCACCTTCTTTATAAAATCCAGATGCTCTTTTGGTTCCATCTTCATTATAAGAAACCCAATATCCTTCTAACTTTCCATTTTCAAAATAACCTTCTTGTTGCACTTGCCCGTTATCATAGAAATAGGTAGCTTTTACTTTTTTTCCAAAAGGTTCTAAAACTGGTTTAGAATCTTGTGCATATATCATTCCTGAGAACACCAATGCTACTGCTATTAAATATCTTTTCATATCGCTAGTTTTTAATGATTTATATCTTACTCTTATCAAAATTAGAGAATACTTTACATTAAAAAAACTTTTTGGTAACAATTTCGTAACCTAGAGTGAAAACTTAACATTGGAAAAATTTAAAAACAAAAAAAATCAGCCGTAAACAGCTGATTTATATGTACTTATCATATGTTTTTAACTAGTTTAGTAAAGAATCCAATAATGTAGGTAATTCTGCAGAAGATGGTCTTGGCGCATCAGCTTTCACAATATTTCCATTAGGGTCTACTAATATAAACCTTGGAATTCCAGTAATCTTATAATCCTGTACAAACTTAGAATTCCAATCATTGTCAGCAAAAACCTGAACACCGCCCAATTCTTTTTCTTTCACCATAGTTCTCCATTTTTCAACATCTTTTACTTTATCAATAGACATACTCAAGAATACGATATTTTTACCATGATATTTTTCTTCAGTTTTTTTCAAAAATGGAATCTCCTGACGACAAGGTCCGCACCAAGTAGCCCAAACATCAATATAAACATACTTTCCTCTAAAATCCTCTAGCTTCGTTTTTCCACCTTTATAATTGTCATATTCAAAAGTTGGTGAAACACTACCATTCATTTTATTACTTTCAACAATTTGCTGATGATATTGTTTTAAGGAAGCTAAATTCATTTCGATACTCTGTTTTTGAAGAGCAACAAATTCAGGATCTAATTTTTTACCTTCTAAACTAGCCAAATCGGCAGCTTTTTTCTCTTCAATGCGTTTAGCAAAATTAGCTTCGTCTGCTGCCAAAAGAGAATTGTAATCAAATTTAGATTCTGAAACAGTGTTTTGAGCCAAGAAATTATTCTCCACTGCTCCCACTCCTGTGTAAACAATTGATTCATCAAATTGTTTGGCATCCATTTTTAATTTCAAGTTGAAATTGTTTTTCAAATACAATTGTGTGTATTCCTTACCATCATACAACATATAGAAACCTTTTTCAACAGCAGCACTTCCTTTAAAAAGGCCTTTTTTATCAACACCAATTTTCAAAAGTTCTTTCCCGTTAGTTCTATTCAAAATTCGAATGGTATCACTATTTCGATTAGCAATTTCGGCCTGAAGTGTAAAAACTTCTTTTTTTTGTGCCTGAGTTCCTTGTATTCCTAGAGCCAAAAGAGCCACAATACATAGTTTTTTCATAAAGTTGTTTTTTGTGTTAATGCACCTCAAACATAGGAGTAAAAATCATGTAAAAAGAAAAATTAACATATTTTTAAAAATGAAAAGGATGTTGCAAACTTTTGACGTTAATTTAATTTTTGTGTTTACTTTTGCAGTCTAAAATTTGGAACATGTATAGAAGTCATAATTGTGGTGAATTGAACGCCTCACATATTAATCAAGAAGTAACGTTAGCGGGATGGGTACAAAAATCTCGCGATAAAGGATTCATGAATTGGGTGGACCTAAGAGACCGCTACGGAATTACACAATTGATATTTGACGAAAGTCGTACTGACAAAACGGTATTTGAATTAGCCAAAACCTTAGGAAGAGAATTTGTAATTCAGGTGAAAGGAACCGTTATTGAACGCGAAGCCAAAAACAACAATATTCCAACTGGAGCCATTGAAATTCTAGTAACAGAATTAACAATTTTGAATGCGGCTTTAACTCCTCCATTTACTATCGAAGATGAAACAGATGGTGGCGAAGACATTCGAATGAAATACCGCTACTTAGACATTCGAAGAAATCCAGTAAAAAACAGTTTGCTTTTCCGTCACAAAGTGGCTATGGAAGTGCGCAAATACCTTTCTGATTTAGATTTTTGTGAAGTTGAGACTCCTTATTTAATAAAATCGACTCCAGAAGGCGCTAGAGATTTCGTAGTTCCTTCTCGAATGAATGAAGGACAATTTTATGCGTTACCACAATCACCACAAACCTTCAAACAATTATTGATGGTGGGTGGTATGGATAAATATTTTCAGATTGTAAAATGTTTCCGTGACGAAGACTTACGTGCCGACAGACAACCTGAGTTTACACAAATCGATTGTGAAATGGCTTTTGTAGAACAAGAAGATATTTTGAATGTTTTTGAAGGGCTTACTCGTCATTTACTAAAAGAATTAAAAGGCATCGAAGTAGACAAATTCCCAAGAATGACTTACGAACATGCGATGAAAACCTACGGAAACGACAAACCAGACATTCGTTTTGGAATGGAGTTTGGAGAATTGAATGCTTTTGCACAACACAAAGAATTCTCTGTTTTCAATTCAGCAGAACTAGTGATAGGTATTGCTGTTCCGGGCGCAGGCAATTATACACGTAAAGAAATTGACGCTTTGATTGACTGGGTAAAACGTCCACAAGTGGGTGCAAGCGGAATGGTTTATGTAAAATGTAATGAAGACGGTACTTATAAATCATCTGTAGATAAATTTTACGATCAAGAGGATTTAACCAACTGGGCAAAAACTACGGGTGCTAAATCCGGAGATATGATTTTTGTGTTGTCTGGTCCTGCTGACAAAACAAGAGCACAACTTTCTACTTTGCGTATGGAATTGGCAACACGCTTAGGCTTAAGAAAACCTGACGAATTTGCACCTTTATGGGTAGTTGATTTTCCTTTATTAGAATTTGATGAAGAAAGCGGACGCTATCACGCCATGCACCACCCATTTACTTCACCAAAACCAGAAGACTTGCATTTGCTTGAAACCAACCCAGGAAAAGTAAGAGCCAATGCTTATGATATGGTTTTGAACGGAAACGAAATTGGAGGAGGTTCTATTCGTATTCACGATAAAGCAACACAGCAATTAATGTTCAAATACTTAGGTTTCACAGAAGAAGAAGCCAAAGCACAATTCGGATTCTTAATGGATGCTTTTCAATTTGGAGCGCCACCTCACGGCGGTTTAGCTTTTGGATTGGATCGATTAGTAGCTATTTTAGGTGGACAAGAAACTATTCGCGATTTTATTGCCTTCCCAAAAAATAACTCGGGTCGTGATGTAATGATCGATGCACCATCAACAATTGATGATTCTCAATTAAACGAATTACACATTCAATTAAATTCAAAATAATCACTGAATAGTCTGTATATCAATATTTTTGAAAAAAAAGTATGACACGAATCATTTTTGTATTGTATTAAAGATTACATTTGTCGCATTATAAATTATTATTATTATTACAATGCGTACAGGTACAGTTAAATTTTTCAATGAATCTAAAGGTTATGGATTCATTACAGACGAAGAAACAGGAAAAGACATTTTTGTTCATGCATCAGGAATCAAAGCGGAAGAATTACGCGAAGGAGACCGTGTGAGCTATGAAGAAGAAGAAGGAAGAAAAGGTAAAGTTGCTGCTCAAGTTGTAGTACTTTAAGCACAAAATATTATAGTATTTTTTGCAGAAAAGGTTAAGCGCCTCGATAATAATCGAGGCGTTTTTTTTTGCTTTAAACAAAAATTAAGAAATATTTATAATTTTTATTTATAATCATTAAAAATTAGGACGGATTAACAAACGTTTAGAAGTGAATTCGGGCATTTAACTTGTGTTTTAAATCCTTGCAACCTATCTTTGTGGCTCGTTTAAGCAAGAAAAAAAACTACTATGCAAACCGAACAAATCAACTTCATTCCAATCTTAATGCAATTGCTTCTTGCAGTTGGATTTGTAGCTGGAATTATTTTTATTTCAGGAAAATTAGGTCCAAAAAGAAATTCTGCAAACAAAGACAAAAACTTCGAATGTGGGATCGAATCTGTAGGTAATGCTCGAATTCCTTTTTCAGTAAAATACTTTTTGGTTGCCATCCTTTTCGTTTTATTTGATGTTGAGGTTATCTTTTTATACCCTTGGGCCATCAATTTCAAGGAGTTAGGTATCGAAGGTATGATAAAAATGATTATTTTTATGCTTTTGTTACTAGTTGGTTTTTTCTATATCATCAAGAAAAAAGCCCTTGAATGGGAATAAATACAAGACAATAGAAATTGAATACTATATCAATTATGACAGACTCTAAAACAAAAATGGTTGCTCCTCCAGAAGGAGTTGTTGGCGAAGGTTTTTTCGCTACCAAATTGAACGATGTTGTAGGACTAGCTAGAGCCAATTCGTTGTGGCCACTACCTTTTGCAACTTCATGTTGCGGTATCGAGTTCATGGCAACTATGGCTTCCCACTACGACTTAGCGCGTTTTGGATCCGAAAGGGTAAGTTTTTCTCCAAGACAAGCCGATATGTTGATGGTTATGGGAACTATTTCCAAAAAAATGGGCCCAATTTTACGTCAAGTATACGAGCAAATGTCAGAACCAAGATGGGTAATTGCAGTTGGAGCTTGTGCCTCTTCTGGTGGAATATTCGATACATATTCTGTACTTCAAGGAATTGACAAAGTAATCCCAGTTGATGTTTACGTTCCTGGATGTCCTCCAAGACCAGAACAAATCGTTGAAGGAGTGATGAAATTACAAGAGATTGTGAAAAACGAATCGGTTAGAAGACGAAGCTCTCCAGAATACCAAGAATTATTAGCTTCTTATAATATCAAATAAAAGATGGCATTAGAAACAACCGAAATAGAAGAAAAATTAGTAGCTACTTTTGGAACTGCTGTTTTTCAATTTAATCAAGATAGAGACATTTTTTCATTTGAAGTTTCAGCTGATGTAATAACTGCTGTTATTCTTTTCTTAAAAAATGATCCACAATTACGTTTTCACTTCTTAACCGATCTATGCGGGGTTCATTATCCAGACAATGAAGAAGAAAGACAATTTGCTGTAGTCTATCACATGCACAATTGGTATGAAAACAAACGCATCCGAATTAAAACCTTTTTGAACGGATCACAACCAGAAGTAAAATCAATAGCCAACATATTTCTTTGTGCCAATTGGATGGAACGTGAAACCTATGATTTCTTCGGGATCAACTTCATCGGTCATCCTCAATTGAAACGAATTTTGAACATGGACGAAATGGTTTCTTTCCCTATGCGTAAAGAATTCCCTATGGAAGACAGCGGAAGAACAGACAAAGATGATCGATTCTTCGGAAGAACACCTTCGAATTGCTAAAAAGAACTTATAATTTTTCACATTAGATAAATGTCAGAACTATTATTACCACCAGAGCATCGTTATGCTAAAATAATCAAAGAGCGTCATAATGAAGACGGAAGTGAACTTTCGATTCTGAATTTAGGACCTACTCACCCAGCTACTCACGGTATTTTTCAAAACATCTTATTGATGGATGGAGAAAAAATATTAGAAGCTGAACCTACCATTGGATACATCCATAGAGCATTCGAAAAAATAGCCGAGAACCGTCCGTTTTATCAAATTACTCCACTTACAGACCGTATGAACTATTGCTCATCACCTATCAACAATTTGGGATGGTGGATGACATTAGAAAAATTATTAGGTGTTGAAGTTCCCAAAAGAGCACAATATTTAAGAGTTATAGTAATGGAATTGGCACGTATTGCCGATCACTTAATTTGCAACTCTATTCTAGGAGTAGATACAGGAGCCTATACAGGTTTCTTGTATGTATTTCAATTCCGTGAAAAAATATATGAAATCTACGAAGAAATTTGTGGAGCTCGTTTAACTACCAATATGGGAAGAATTGGCGGTTTCGAAAGAGACTGGTCTCCTGAAGCTTTCCGTAAACTAGATGTCTTCTTAGAAGAATTTCCAGTTGCTTGGAAAGAATTTGAAAACTTATTCGAAAGAAATAGAATCTTTATTGATAGAACTGTAAACGTAGGTGCCATTTCAGCTGAAAAAGCTTTAGCTTATGGATTTACGGGTCCAAATTTACGTGCTGCAGGTGTAGATTATGATGTTCGTGTGGCACAACCTTATTCTTCTTACGAAGACTTTGACTTTATCGTACCAGTAGGTAAATCAGGTGATACGTATGACCGTTTTTGTGTACGTAATGCCGAAGTTTGGGAAAGTTTAAGCATTATCAAACAAGCCTTAGCTAAAATGCCAGCTGGTAATGAATACCACGCTGATGTTCCTGAGTATTACTTACCTCCAAAAGAAGATGTATACACCACAATGGAATCTTTAATCTACCATTTCAAAATTGTTATGGGAGAAGTTCCTGTTCCTGTTGGCGAAGTATATCATCCAGTTGAAGGAGCTAATGGAGAAGTTGGATTCTATTTAGTGTCCGACGGTAGTAGAACACCATATCGTTTGCATTTCCGTAGGCCTTGTTTTATTTATTATCAAGCCTATCCAGAAATGATTAAAGGCGCTATGCTTTCAGATGCGATAGTAATATTATCAAGTTTAAATGTTATCGCAGGAGAATTAGATGCTTAACGATTTTAAAGCAGTGCTTTTTTAGATTTAAGATTTAAAAAAACTTTGTGACTTTGAGCCTTTGCGGCAAACAATATAAAAATGGAAAGAAAACATTACAATCAAGAAATAAACATGACTGAAGCATTGATGGAACGCATCAATGAACTAATCAGTCATTATCCTGAAGACAAAAGAAAATCAGCACTATTGCCTGTTTTGCATGAGGTTCAAGATGCTCATGACAACTGGTTAAGCATTGAACTACAAAATAAAGTAGCTGAAATTCTTCACATCAAACCCATCGAAGTCTATGAAGTGGTTACTTTTTATACCATGTTCAACCAAAGACCTGTTGGGAAATACATGTTTGAATTTTGCCAAACTTCCCCTTGTTGCTTGAATGGTGTAGAAAATTTAATGGACTACACTTGTGATAAATTAGGTGTTAAAGTTGGAGAACCAACTGCTGATGGATTGTTTGAAGTAAGAGGTGTAGAATGTTTGGGAGCTTGTGGTTATGCGCCAATGATGCAACTAGGTGACTTCTACAAAGAACATTTGACTGAAGAAAAAATCGATCAAATCATTACTGATTGCCGAGATAATAAAATAATATTACACGATAAATAAGATGTCACAAAAGATATTATTAGACAAAATCAATATTCCAGGAATAAAAACCTACGAAGTCTATCGTGCGAATGGAGGCTACGCTTCTGTGGAGAAAGCTTTAAAAACATTAACACCTGACGAAGTAGTTGAAGAAGTAAAAACTTCTGGACTTAGAGGCCGTGGTGGAGCGGGATTCCCAGCAGGTATGAAGTGGAGTTTTATTGATAAAAAATCAGGAAAACCACGCCATTTAGTTTGTAATGCCGACGAATCTGAGCCAGGAACCTTCAAAGATCGTTTCTTAATGGAATATATCCCACATTTATTGATTGAAGGGATGATTACTTCTAGTTATGCACTAGGCGCTAATCGTTCTTACATCTATATTCGTGGTGAATACATGTGGGTTTTCAAGATTTTAGAAAGAGCCATTGCTGAAGCAAAAGCTGCAGGATGGTTAGGAAAAAACATATTAGGAACAGGTTACGATTTAGAGTTACATGTTCACTGTGGCGGTGGAGCTTATATTTGTGGAGAAGAAACTGCTCTTATTGAATCTTTAGAAGGAAAACGTGGTAATCCACGTATCAAACCACCTTTCCCTGCTGTTTCTGGTCTTTGGGCTAATCCAACCGTAGTTAACAATGTAGAAACTATTGCTGCAGTGCCTTGGATTGTAAATAATTCTGGAGCTGATTATGCTAAAATAGGTGTAGGAAGATCTACAGGAACCAAATTAATCTCCGCATCTGGACATATCAAAAACCCAGGAGTTTATGAAATAGAACTAGGATTAAGCGTATACGAATTCATGAATTCTGATGAATATTTAGGAGGAATGAGCTCAGACCGTCCTTTGAAAGCATTTGTACCAGGAGGAAGTTCGGTGCCAATTTTGCCAGCTAACTTAATCTACAAAACTGCCGCAGGCGAAGACCGATTGATGACGTATGAGTCATTGAGTGATGGTGGTTTTGCTACGGGTTCTATGTTGGGTTCTGGTGGATTCATCGTGTATAATGACACTAGTTGTATTGTTAGAAATACTTGGAATTTTTCTCGTTTCTACCACCATGAAAGTTGTGGACAATGTACACCTTGCCGTGAAGGTACTGGTTGGTTAGAAAAAGTATTGCACCGTATCGAAAACGGACACGGACGTGAAGAAGATATTGATTTGTTGTTGAGTATTCAGAGCAAAATCGAAGGAAACACTATTTGTCCATTAGGTGATGCTGCTTCATGGCCAGTAGCTGCGGCTATTCGTCATTTTAGAGACGAATTTGAATACCACATTCGTTTCCCAGAAAAAATAAAAAACAGAGATCATTTTGTTGCTGAACCATTCGAACAGGTTAAGCACTTAGTTGGTAAAGTAACAGTTTAAGTTAGAAGTCAGAAGTTAGAAGGTAAAAGTGCATGACACTTGAACTTTAAACTTTTAAACATAAAAAAAATGAAAGTAACAATAGACGGTCAGTCCATAGAAGTAGAACCAGGAACAACCATCCTACAAGCCGCTCGTATGATTGGTGGAGATGTAGTTCCACCAGCGATGTGTTATTATTCTAAACTAAAAGGAAGCGGTGGTAAATGCCGTTGTTGTTTAGTTGAAGTATCCAAAGGAAGTGAAGCTGACCCAAGACCAATGCCAAAATTAATGGCATCTTGTGTAACAGGCTGTATGGACGGAATGGAAGTAAACAGCAAATCTTCTGAAAGGGTTACCGAAGCAAGAAAAGCGGTAACGGAGTTTTTACTCATCAACCATCCCTTAGATTGCCCAATATGTGACCAAGCTGGAGAGTGTGATTTACAGAACTTAAGCTTTGAACACGGGAAGTCTCAAACTCGTTATATTGAAGAAAAAAGAACATTTGAACCCGAAGATATTGGTCCAAATATTCAACTACATATGAATCGTTGCATTTTGTGCCAAAGATGCGTACAAGTTGCCGACCAACTAACAGACAATCGCGTACACGGTGTATTAGACAGAGGTGACCATGCTAATATCTCTACTTGTATTTCTAAAGCGATTGACAATGAATTCTCAGGAAACATGATTGATGTGTGTCCTGTTGGAGCATTGACAGACAAAACCTTCCGTTTCAAATCGAGAGTTTGGTTTAACAAACCTTATAATGCACACAGAGAATGTACTACACCTGGATGTTGTGGTAAAACTACCGTTTGGATGTTTGGTGGAGAAATTCAACGTGTGACAGGAAGAAAAGACGAGTATCACGAAGTAGAAGACTTCATTTGTAACACTTGTCGTTTTGATAAGAAAAATGTAAATGATTGGGTAATTGAAGGACCAAGAGTGTTTGAAAAAGATTCTGTTATCAACCAAAACAATTACACCAAAACAGAAAAAGTAATCATCAATACAGAAGAAAATATTTTGTTAGGTAGAGCTCAAGACCGTAAAAAAATCAGTATGGCTGAGATAGATTACAATGAAAAAATTGATGGCAACTTAATAGATTCGAACAAAAATGGATAGTACTTTTATAATAGAAAAAAGTGTTGTAATCGTAGTTGTATTTGCAATTACTATGCTTGTGGCTATGTATTCTACATGGGCAGAACGTAAAGTTGCAGCATTTTTACAAGACCGTGTAGGCCCAAACAGAGCTGGATGGGGTGGTTTATTTCAACCTTTGGCTGATGGTTTGAAACTTTTTGCCAAAGAAGAATTTGAACCTAACACGCCAAACCGCTTTTTGTTTTTTGTAGGGCCTGGGATTGCAATGGGAACTGCTTTAATGACAAGTGCTGTTATTCCTTGGGGCGACCGTTTACATCTTTTTGGAAAAGACATTTTACTACAAGCTACAGATATTAATATTGGCCTTTTATACTTTTTTGGAGTAGTTTCAATTGGGGTATACGGAATCATGATTGGTGGATGGGCTTCTAATAATAAATTCTCATTGATGGGAGCTGTTCGTGCAGCTTCTCAAATGGTATCATACGAGGTGGCTATGGGATTATCCATGATTGCTTTATTGATGATGACAGGAACTTTGAGTTTAAGAGAAATTTCGGCTCAACAAGCAGGAATGAACTGGAATGTATTTTATCAACCCTTATCGTTCTTAATCTTTTTGATTTGTGCTTTTGCAGAAAGTAACCGTACACCATTTGACTTACCAGAATGTGAGAGCGAATTGATTGGTGGTTACCATACGGAATATTCTTCTATGAAAATGGGATTCTATTTATTTGCTGAATATGCTAATATGTTTATCTCATCGACTATATTGTCTATTTTGTTCTTTGGTGGGTATAATTATCCAGGAATGGCGTATGCTGTTGAAAACTGGGGAGTGAATATTGGTAATATTATCGGAATAGTTGTTTTATTTGCAAAAATATTCGGATTCATCTTTTTCTATATGTGGGTAAGATGGACAATCCCAAGATTTAGATACGATCAATTGATGAACTTAGGATGGAGAATTTTGATTCCGCTTTCGATTATCAATATTATCATTACTGGAATTGTTATTTTGAGAGCAGATATTGCTGCTTATTTAGGATTCTAATTTAATTACGAAGAGCCCTAGCCCTGATAGTAGCGGCATCCTTTTGTTTTTTTCTTTAAAAAACAAAAGATATAGCGGATAGCAGGATTAGCTTTAAATAAAAAGAAAAAATGTCAATAGAAACTATATCATTATCGGGTAGAAAAAAGATGGTTTCCAATAAGGAGATGACCTTTTTGGAGCGTATGTATCTTGTGGCGATTGTAAAAGGTTTAATCATTACAATCCAACACTTCTTTAAAAAGAAAGCCACAATTCATTACCCAGAACAAGTGCGTACTATGAGTCCAGTTTACAGAGGACAGCACATGTTGAAAAGAGATGAACAAGGTAGAGAAAACTGTACTGCGTGTGGATTATGTGCGTTGTCATGTCCTGCTGAAGCCATCACGATGAAAGCTGCAGAACGCAAACCAGATGAAAAACACTTGTATCGCGAAGAAAAATATGCCGAAATCTACGAAATCAATATGTTGCGTTGTATTTTCTGTGGTTTGTGCGAAGAGGCTTGTCCCAAAGATGCTATTTATTTAACTATTTCAAAAGAATTAGTTCCTGCTAATTACGACAGAGAAGACTTTATTTTTGGAAAAGATAAATTGGTAATGCCTTTAGAAATGGCGATTAAAAATACTCAACTTCAAAACGCTAACTAATGTCTACAGTACTCATCGTTTTTTGCCTGTTAGGCTTTATTACATTGGCCAGTGCCTTTCTAACGGTTTTTAGCCGAAATCCAATACACAGTGCTATTTACTTAGTGATTTGTTTCTTCTCGATTGCAGGTCATTATTTATTATTGAATGCTCAATTTTTAGCCATAGTTCATATCATTGTTTACTCTGGTGCGATTATGATTTTGTTCTTATTTACAATCATGTTAATGAATTTGAATAAGGAGGATGAAGTACATAAACCAAGAATTACGCGCTTAGGTGCCATTGTTTCGTTTTGTTTAGTATGCTTGGTATTGATTGCCATTTTTACCAATTCAAAACCTATTGTTGGAGAATATGTAGCTACTGGAGAAGATTACCAATCCATCAATGTTTTGGGTAAAATTCTATTAAACGAATATATGGTTCCGTTTGAATTCGCCTCTATTTTGTTATTGACAGCTATGATAGGAACGGTTCTATTGTCTAAAAAAGAAAAATTAGAAAAGTAAGATGAATAATATTTTAAACCAGATTGGTATCGAAAACTACATCTTTTTGAGTGTCATACTTTTTTGTATCGGCATCTTTGGAGTTTTATACAGACGAAATGCCATCATTGTTTTCATGTCGATTGAGATTATGTTGAATGCCGTGAATTTACTTTTTGTAGCTTTCTCCACTTATCACCAAGACGCGCAAGGACAAGTTTTTGTGTTTTTCTCAATGGCGGTAGCAGCAGCAGAAGTAGCTGTTGGACTTGCGATTTTAGTTTCTATTTTTAGAAATCTAGGGTCGATTAGTATCGATAATTTAAAAAACTTAAAAGGATAAATGGAAATGAATACCAACATAGCATTAGTCTTAGTTCTAGCTCCATTAGTAGGCTTTTTAATCAATGTGTTTTTTGGAAAAAATTTAGGAAAAACAGTTTCGGGAGCTCTTGGAACTTTGACCGTTTTAGTATCGTTTATCGCTACTTGCTTTTTCTTCAGTACAGTCTCTTCATCAAAAGAAGCAATACAAATTTCATTATTTGATTGGATTCAGATAGGAACATTTAAAATTGATTTAGGTTTTTTAATTGACCAACTTTCGGTATTGTGGCTGCTTTTTGTAACGGGTATTGGTTCGTTGATTCACTTATACTCTATTAGTTATATGCACGATGATGAAAATATGCACAAGTTTTTTGCGTATTTGAATCTGTTTGTGTTTTTCATGATTACTCTTGTTATTGGAAGTAACTTATTGGTTTTATTCATCGGATGGGAAGGCGTTGGACTTTGCTCTTACTTACTTATTGGTTTTTGGTATAAAAATCAAGACTATAATGATGCTGCCAAAAAAGCTTTCATTATGAACAGAATTGGTGATTTAGGTTTATTGATTGGAATCTTTATTTTAGGAAGGCAATTCAATACTTTAGATTACACTTCTTTAAAAACTATAATTTCTGGTGCTTCAGAGCTTAACTTATATGCTGTTGCAGTAGCTGCATTTGCTTTATTTATTGGAGCTTGTGGTAAATCGGCACAGATTCCGTTGTACACTTGGTTACCAGACGCGATGGCTGGACCAACACCAGTTTCGGCTTTGATTCACGCTGCAACGATGGTTACTGCGGGTATCTTTATGATTACTCGTTTGAATTTTATCTTTGATTTAGCTCCAGACGTTCAAAACATCATTGCTATAGTGGGTGCTATAACTTCTCTTGTAGCCGCAACTATTGGATTAGCACAAAATGATATCAAAAAAGTATTGGCCTATTCTACCGTTTCTCAATTGGGATTAATGTTCTTGGCTTTAGGATTAGGTGCTTATGAAGTAGCCGTTTTCCATGTTATCACTCATGCTTTTTTCAAAGCTTGTTTGTTCTTAGGTTCTGGTTCTGTAATTCATGCTTTACACGGAGAACAAGATATGCGCAATATGGGTGGTTTACGTAAAGTTATGCCAGTAACTTTCATCACGATGTTGGTGTCTTCTCTAGCAATTTCAGGTGTGCCTTTGTTTTCAGGTTTTTTCTCTAAAGATGAGATTTTGTTAACTGCTTTTCACCACAACATTCCTTTATGGATAATTGGTTCTGTGGCATCTATTATTACTGCTTTTTATATGTTCCGTTTGCTTTTCCTAACTTTCTTCAAGGAATTTAGAGGAACCGAAGAACAAAAACATCACTTACACGAAAGTCCGGGCTTAATTACTGTTCCGTTAATTATTTTAGCTATTTTGGCAACTTTTGGTGGATTGATAAGTTTACCCGGAGATAGCTGGTTGAACCATTATTTAATTCCGATACTACCAAAGTTAGCTACTGCTGAACATCATTTAGGCACAACAGAATATACTTTAATGGCTATTGCAGTAATTGGAGGATTAGTAGGTATTGCAATTGCTTACTTCAAATACATCAAAAATGACACAGTTCCGCCAGCAGATGCTGAAATCACTGGGTTTACAAAAGTCGTATACAACAAATATTATGTTGATGAATTGTATGATACGCTTTTTGTAAAAACAACTAATGCTTTGTCTCGCTTCTTTAGAGATTATGTTGAAACAGGTATTTCTAGCTTTGTTTTTGGTCTTGGAAAAGTAACTAACGAATTAGGATTTTATGGAAGAAAAGTACAAAATGGAAGTGTAGGTTTATATCTTTTCGCTTTTGTTTTGGGACTTTGCGCGATTATTTCCTTTTTATTTTTAGCACAATAATACACACATACTATGAACGTATCTCTTATATTACTATTACTTTTAATTGGCGCTTTAGTCACTTATTTGGCTGGTGACAAACTCGCTTCAAAGGTAGCCTTGTTGTTTGGACTAGGTACATTTGGAGCTTCTATTGTGCTTTTGAATCAGTATAATGCAGGTGAAAACATTAGTTTAATAGCTAATTGGATTAATCAACCTAAAGTGGTTTTTGCTCTAAAAGCAGATGGATTATCATTAGCAATGCTATTGTTAACTACAGCATTAACTCCTATAATTATTTATTCTTCTTTTGGAAATGACCTAAAAAATGCTAAATCATTTTATGCCTTAGTTTTATTTATGGCTTTTGCAATGGTGGGTACGTTTTTAGCCTCAGACGGACTTTTATACTACATTTTCTGGGAATTAGCTTTATTACCTATTTACTTTATTGCTTTAGTTTGGGGTAATGGTGATGCTGAGGAACGCAAAAAAGCAGTAGTTAAATTCTTTATCTATACACTTGCAGGTTCCTTGTTTATGTTGGTTGCTTTTGTTTATATGTACCAACAAGCAGGAAGCTTTTTACTAGAAGACTTATACAAATTAAACTTAACTGCTTCTGAACAAAAATGGATTTTCCTTGCTTTCTTCGGAGCTTATGCTATCAAAATACCATTAATTCCATTCCACACTTGGCAAGCTAATGTGTACCAAAAAGCACCAACAGTTGGTACGATGTTGCTTTCAGGTATTATGCTAAAAATGGGATTGTACAGCGTACTGCGTTGGCAATTACCTTTATCTAGAATTGCAGCTAAAGAATATATGCCAATTTTTATCGCTATCGGTATTGCTGGTGTTGTGTATGGTTCAATTGTAGCGCTAAGACAAAAGGATTTAAAAAAATTATTGGCTTATTCTTCCTTAGCTCACGTTGGGTTAATCGCTGCTGGAGCTTACACTTTAACCATCGATGGATTTAGAGGAGCTGTTTTGCAAATGATTGCTCACGGATTTGTAGTGGTAGGTCTTTTCTTTGCTGCTGAAATCATTTACAGAAGATATGAAACAAGAGCCATTTCAGAAATGGGAGGTATTCGGGCTTTAGCACCAAAATTTACTTCTTTGTTTTTAATCTTAGTTTTGGCCTCTGTTGCTTTACCAACTACTTTCAACTTTGTTGGGGAATTCACCGTTTTGTATAGCTTATCTCAAATCAACATTTGGTTTGCCATCTTGGGTGGTACAACCATAATTTTTGGAGCTTATTATATGCTTAAAATGTTTCAATATGTTATGCTTGGTGAAACAAATACCAAAACGTTTTATCCACTTTCATTAAGCGAAACCATAACGTTACTAAGTATAGTTGCTGTACTGTTCTTTTTTGGATTGTATCCAAAACCAATTACAGACTTAATCACACCAAGTCTAGAAGAAATTTTAACACAAATCAATCGAATTAACTAGTCAAATAAAAAAATGAATACATTAATAGCTATAATAGGATTAGGTGTTTTATGCCTTTTATTTGAAATTCTTGATTTCAGAAAAGCAATTATTCCTGTAACCATCATTGGATTATTAGGTGTACTTGGCTTAACCGTTGCCGATTACAATGCACCTGCTTCTTATTACAACAATATGATTTCGGTCAATAATTTCTCTGTTACTTTTTCGAGTTTATTTATTGTGCTTACCATATTTTTAGTGGCATTAAGCCATAATTTTTACGAAAATCATCAGTCAAAATTATCTGATTTTATTGCCATAAAAATATTCTTATTATCAGGAGCTGTTGCGATGGTTTCTTTTGGAAACTTGGCTATGTTCTTCTTAGGAATTGAAATTTTATCTATTTCATTATACATTCTTGCTGCAAGTAATCGTATGAACTTGAAAAGTAATGAAGCTGGTATGAAATACTTTTTGATGGGTTCTTTTGCTTCGGGTATCATTCTTTTTGGGATTTGTCTTGTTTACGGTGCTATGGGAAGTTTTGATGTTTCAGAAATCAGTCAAATGTCTCAATCTGCTGAATTACCTATATGGTTCCCAATTGGTATCATTTTATTGAGCATTGGTATGTTATTTAAAATTGCAGCTGTACCTTTCCATTTTTGGGCACCAGATGTTTACGAAGGTTCTCCATCAATGACTACTGCGACGATGAGTACGTTAGCAAAAGTGGTGGCAATGGCTACATTTTTCAAATTACTAACAGCTTTGAATGCCGATTTAAATTATAACTTCCAATTGGTGATTGTTATTATTTCTATTGCTTCAATGACAGTGGGTAACATTATGGCATTAAAACAAAGCAACGTAAAACGTATGTTGGCCTTTTCAGGGATATCTCACGCTGGTTTTATGATTATGACTTTGTTAAGCATCGGAACTTCTGCTGGAAGTTTATTGTACTATGCTACTGCTTACTCTTTGGCTGGTATTGGTGCTTTTAGCGTGCTACTTTACGTATGCAAAAATCAAAACAACGAAGACATTACCAATTTCCACGGCTTAGGTAAAACAAATCCGCTATTGGCAGCAGTTTTAACGGGTTCATTATTGTCTATGGCAGGTATTCCTATCTTTTCTGGTTTCTTCGCTAAATTGGCTTTATTCAACCAAACTATTGATGCTGGTTACTTAGTTGTCGTAATTGTTGCCGTAATCAACTCTATCATAAGTGTGGGGTATTATTTCAAATTAATTTTGGCGATGTACAGCAAAGAGCCAAACGAAACAAGAACTGGAAAACCATTCTTGATTTATGCTGTGGCCATTCTTTCATTGTTATTGAACATAGCGTTAGGACTTTTCCCTTCCCTAGTAATGGATTTGATTTAAAAACCAATTCAATATAAATTGCAACCGTCTCCAATGTACTTTTGAGACGGTTTTTTTATAATATAAAGTTTAAAAACGAAGCTTTGCTTTGAAATCAGTTATTTTTGTATCACTAAATAAAATAAGATGTCATCAATGATAACCATACAAATTTGGTCTGATATAATGTGTCCGTTTTGCTACATTGGAAAACGAAGACTAGAATCAGCCATTGCACAATTCGAATATAAAAATGCCGTAACTATCGAGTGGAAAAGTTTCCAATTAGATACCAACTTCGTCGCCACTAAAGAAGATAGTTTGGTTGAACATTTAGCAGAAAAATATAGAAAAGATACCGATTGGGCACAACAGATGCTCGACGATATGACACAGAATGCTAAAAACGTTGGTCTGGATTTTCACTTTGAAAAAGCTAAAATGGCGAATTCGTATAATGCACATCGTTTGTTGCATTTGGCCAAAGAAAAAGAAGTCGCGGATTCGTTAAAAGAGCTGTTATTCAAGGCCTATCTTACCGACGGATTGGACATCAACAACATTGCCGTACTAACTGCTTTAGGCAAAGAAGTTGGATTGGAAGAAGAAAGTATAAATTCGGTACTTTCATCAGATAAGTTTGGTGATGCCGTTAGAAAAGACCAACAAGAAGCACAAGCTATAGGCGTACAAGGAGTTCCCTTTTTTGTTTTGAATAATAAATATGCCATTTCTGGAGCGCAATATCCCGAAACATTTTTGAATGCTTTGAAACAAATTTGGGAAGAAGTAGAAAACACAAGCATCAACACAGAAGCAGATAACTCTTGTTGTGGCATAGACGGCTGCAATTAAAGATTCAACAGTAACTATGATTGAAAACGAAGAATCAAAAATACCGTTTTTCCCAGATATCGAAAAATTGTTCTCAGAGTATGTCGAGTTCTATGGAGGTACAGTAATAGAAAAATTAGCTGAGAACAAAGTAGATAGACAAAATGCTGATTATCTCTTTGAGCATCCTCAAATTATTGCTGAACTAAAAACATTTGAGAAAGACATCTTTTCAGGTCAAGAAGAGTTTACAAGACTTGAAGAACTATTTAAAAAGTGGTTAGAAAATGGAATGATAACTGAAAAGGATTTTACAGATTATGCATTCAGAAGAAAACCACTCCCAAAAAAATGCAACGAAGATTTAATCGAAAGAGCATCAAGAACAATTGAACGAGCAATTCATAAAGCAAATAATCAAATTGCTGAAACTAAAAAGACTTTTGATAAAGAAAATGCCAATGGAATAGTTTTTCTAATAAATGATGGAAATTACTTTTTTTCGACTGAAGGTTTTTTGGCAGTAATTGCAAATTTAATTTATAGAAAATTCAAAGGGTCTTCATTTGATGTTGTAATATATCTAACAATAAACCAAGCAACAAAAAAAGAAAATTCAGAATTAGATTATAATGTTTGGACTCCAATTTATACAAAAATAGATAACATAGGTAAAACTGTTGTTTCAGATGAACTTCATATGTTTGTTAATGATTTTGGCCAAAAATTACAAACTAAATTCTTGCCTTTAAAAACTGGCTATGAGCTAAAAGAAAACATACAAATTGAATCCTTTGAAGAATCTATAATAGAATTAAAGAAACACAGATTTATACCAAAAAATGTAATATTCAAAAAATAAATTCTAATGCTAACTGCTAAAATGAATCGTGCAATTAATTTAATACATAATCAGTTTTTCTTTAGTTTACAATACCGCTTAGTTGGCAAATACTATAAATCTTAACTTAGTATGAAAACCGCTCTATAACCAAAAACAAAATGGATATAAATGAGAAAACAATCCGCTGGGGAATCATTGGTTGCGGCAATGTAACCGAAATTAAAAGTGGACCCGCCTATCAAAAAACAGAAGGATTTACCATCGGAGCTGTGATGCGTCGTGATGAAGAAAAAGCCGCTGATTATGCCAAAAGACACGGCATAGCCAAATACTACACCGATGCTGATGCCCTAATCAACGACCCTGAAATAGATGCGGTTTATATTGCAACGCCTCCAGATGTTCACAAATATTATGGATTAAAAGTAGCCGAAGCCGGAAAACCCTGTTGCATAGAAAAACCATTAGCACCCAACTATAAAGATTGTGTCTCCATCACTGAAGCATTTGCCTCTAAAAACATTCCTCTATTTGTTGCCTATTACAGACGAACTTTGCCTAGATTTGAGCAAATAAGAGAATGGATTAACACAAATAAAATTGGCACGATTAGACACCTTCATTGGCATTTGAGTAAACCCACCTCAGCACAAGACCTTTCTGGAGATTACAATTGGAGAACCGATAGTAAAATTGCTACAGGAGGCTATTTTGATGATTTGGCCAGTCACGGATTGGATTTGTTTGTGCATTATTTTGGAACTATAACCAATGTTTCGGGCATCAGTCTCAACCAACAAGGGTTATACTCTGCAAAAGATGCTGCAACCGCTTGCTGGCTACACGAATCAGGAATCACTGGAAGTGGTTGTTGGAATTTTGGCACTTTAAAACGAGAAGACAAAGTTACTATTTATGGTAGCGAGGGTACTATTACTTTTTCCGTTTTTGAAAACGAACCTATTCTACTCACAACAACAGAAGGCACAACAGCACACGAAATAGCACACCCAGAAAACATTCAATTGTATCACGTACAACAAATGAGAGAGCACTTATTAGGTCACTCGCAACATCCCTCAACGGGAGCAACAGCTACTCATACCAACTGGGTTATGGATCAAATTGTTGGAAATGAATTATAAAAATATTTTTTGAGTATTTTTATATCGCTCTAATCCTATCTATTAACCAAACCAACCACAATGGCAAAAGTAAACGGATCAAAAATGCCAGCCTCAAGAAAAAAGGCTTTTGAAAAACTCAACATCAACCCCAACAAAAGAGTCATTTTATGCTTAGATGGTGGCGGGATGAGAGGAATTTTAACCCTTCAACTGCTCAAAAAACTAGAAGAAACCGCTGGGATTCCTTGTTTTGAATTGTTTGATATGGTTTCAGGAACTTCTACTGGAGGCATCATCGCGGGACTCATAGCTTCTGGCTATACCGCAGCAGCGATAGAAGAGAAATACAGTACACTAATCGAAGAAGTATTTGACAAAAAACCCTTGGGCGACCGTTTTGTAAATCCTCCAAAATACCTAAAAGGCAATTATCGAAAATTACTTTTTAAAGAAATCCAAAACACTACATTAGCCGAAAGTTGTGCCAAAACCGATATTGATTTGATGATTACGGCTCACGATATGACCGCTTCTGAAGAAACTTTTTTTAGTTGTTTCAAACAAAAAGACGGTAGCTTTTATGGCACCTACAAAGACGTATTACTTCGTGCCGTACTCGAAGCCACGATGAGTGCTCCTACTTATTTCAATCCACTTGAACGTTTTGTAGATGGAGGAACGACTACCTACAACAATCCTGTTCTTGCTGGATTTATGGAAGCCATTTCCTATAGCTTTCCCAAAGGCAAGGAAGAAGATTCTGCTTATGATATCACCAAATTATGCATTTTCAGTTTTGGTACCGGAATCTCCAGACAATTTGTACAACCCGATGCTACGATCAAAATCAAAGGACTGGATATTAAGTTTTGGTTGGAATGGCTGATGACACAAATGGGTCAAGATTCTAGCGCTATGCAAGTAAACACCTTGCGCTCTCCGATGATTAATAAAATTATTGATTTTCGCCGATTCCAAATTTCATTAGACCCTCTCTCTATCAAAAAAATACCGAATACCGACGGATTAGACCCCAAAAAATATCCTTCAAAGTGGTTACACGATGTAGATTATTCGATCTTGAACTCAATTGACATGGCCGACATCAATCGCTTTGATTTGATGCAAGTCATTGGTCAGCAAATGGCCGAATACATCATCCAAAAAGGCGGCGCTTTTCAAAAAGATTTGGTCGACAGCAACAACAACGACGCTTTGGTGACTACGTTTGGCGACATTGAAAGGATTCAAAAACAAATGAGCGACCCCAATTGGTTGGATAATTTTCACGCCTAAAAAAATTGGTGGTTATCTTTTATTTAGTAAAATCCCACACTATTTTACTTTCAAATCAGAGAAAAGCTGAATCCTTCTTTTTATGTTAAAAGAAATTTGTGTGTAACAAATTCATCTAAAATCGCTTAAATTTGCTTAACTTTCTCATTTAAATAAGAACATAAAGCAGTTGTAAAACGCTATAAATCATATTTCAACTATGGCTACAACCACTTATAAACAAGTCAATACCAAACTTAAGAATCTACCCGATTCTGTTTTAGAGGAAGTAGAAAACTTTATTGACTTTCTAGCTTACAAACACGCTCAAAGCGCTCTAGAAATTCCGCAATGGCATAAAGAAATTGTCTCCAAACGTATTCAAGACAATAAAAAGCCAGTTGACGCATTTGAAATGCTTGACAATCTAGACGTTTAAATGACGAAATATACCATTACTGCTGATCCAAGAGTAGCGGACGATTTAATTGAAGCTCGAGATTTTTTGAACTCAAGAAGAAAAGGATACGGCAAAAAATTTTTAAATGAATATCGTAGTTTTTTAAAAAGTTTACAACACAATCCCTTCTTTGAAATACGATACAAACAAGTACATTGTGTACCTCTTAAAACCTTTAAGTATATGATACATTTTAGCATCGATACACAAACCAAGGTTGTCCATATTTATGCGGTGCTATCAACCTATCAAGACCCCAACCAACACTGGATTAAATAAATGTTAATTTTATTTTACGAATAAATATAATTTTTATTCGGTGTTAATAAGATAATATAAATGACAATCCGTTACTTGCACTAATAATAAAAATGGCACGCGGATGACGCAGATTTAAACGGATTTTTGATATACAAATCAGCGAAAATCTGCACCATCCGTATCATCCGTGTTCCATAGTTGAATTGCTGGTACACATCGCGGACAGTCATATAATTTAATACTGTGTTAACTTATCAACAGCTACAAAAAATTAACTATCGTTAGCTACTTACAGCAGTTCGAATGCTGTAAATTTGTGCTATGTATGCTTTAGTCGATTGTAATAATTTCTATGCTTCTTGCGAACGTGTTTTTCAACCGAAACTCAACGGAAAACCCGTTGCGATATTATCCAATAACGATGGTTGTGTGATTTCAAGAAGCAATGAAGCCAAAGCGGTTGGCATTCCTATGGGCGCACCTGCCTTTCAAATCAAAGACTTAATAAAAGAAAAAGAAGTCGCTATCTTTTCTTCCAATTATCCTTTGTACGGCGATTTGAGTAATCGAGTGATGAACATATTGAATCAGTTCACCCCAAATATAGAAATTTACAGTATAGACGAAGCCTTCCTAAATTTTGATGGCCTTTCGATTGAGGACTACCACAGCTACGGACTTCAGATGAAAACCCGAGTGCAAAAATGGGTGGGAATTCCGGTTTGCATTGGCTTTGCCGAAACCAAAGCACTCTCTAAAGTTGCCAATAAAATTGCTAAAAAATTCCAAGATCGCACCCAAGGGGTTTATGTTATTGACTCCGAAGAAAAACGCATCAAAGCCCTAAAATGGACTAAGATTGAAGACGTTTGGGGCATTGGGTATCGCACGACTAAAAAAGCCAAACTGCGCAACATACAAACCGCACTAGATTTTATACAACCGCAACACGAAGCTTGGATAAAAAGAGAAATGGGCGTTGTTGGCCTTAGATTGAAACAGGAATTAGAAGGCAAATCCGTATTAGATTTAGAACCTGTTGTGCTTCAAAAAAAGAGCATTGCCACTACTAGAAGCTTTCCAAAACAAATCGCAGAATTTGATTTACTTAGAGAACGCATCGCTACTTTTGCCGCAGTTTGTGCCGAAAAATTACGCAAACAACATTCCTGTTGCCATACTATTATCGTGATGTTGGTCATTGACAAACACTCGGTCAACGCTTCAAAATACTATTTCAATAAAGCCATAACATTACCTTACGCAAGCAATTCGACACTAACCATTTCCAACGCTGCCATCGCTTTACTGAAAGAATTGCACCAAGGCAACGAAGGCATTAAGTTCAAAAAAGCGGGGGTAATTGTGACCGAACTGATTGACGAGAACAAAAAACAATTGCATTTGTTCGAAGAAGAAAACCCAAAACATTTGGCTTTGATGCAAACCATCGATCAGCTCAATCGCAAAATTGGAATGACAAAAGTAAAATTGGCTACCCAAAATTTGAGTCTGACTTGGAACATGAATCAAAATCATTTGTCACCAAAATACACCACAAAGTTTAAAGAAATACTCGAAATACAATGTCTGTAAACAAAGAACAAAAGCTCACTTTCTTCCGTCCAGACTTCGAAAGCGAACTTCGAATACCGTATATCAATGAGGGCGTTTCGGCAGGATTTCCTTCGCCGGCAGCAGATTTTATGGAAACCAACATTGATTTGAACAAAGAATTGAGCGAAAATCCATTGGCTACATTTTACATCAAAGTAAAAGGCAATTCTATGATTGATGCCGGTATCAATGACAAAGATGTATTGGTCGTTGACCGAAGTTTGGAACCCAAAAACAATAAAATTGCAATTTGTTGCATTGACGGCGAATTTACCGTAAAACGCATTCAAGTCGAGAAAGATTGTATGTATTTACTCCCCGAAAATCCAAGTTACAAACCCATTTTAGTTACCGAAGAAAACCAATTAATCATTTGGGGAATGGTAACTTATGTGATTAAAAAAGTATAGGCTACAAACCCATTTTAAAAATTACAATGTAATGCTGTTACCAAATAAAAAAGGTGAAACCGTACATATGGCTTCACCTTTTTTAAAATAACTGATGTTTACTTCTACCAAAAAATAGCATACAGCGCCACTAATAAACCAACAATTATGAGCGTACCAACTGCAAAACTATTGGAGACTTTAAACATTTTGGTATCAACTTCTAAACCTTTAACCACAACACCTCGTTTCTCATCCCACAAACTAATTACTACCATCATCAAAACACATAGTACAAATACAAATCCCATTCTATCTAGAAAAGGAATTTCAAATGCCATCGTTTTGTCTTTTTGTTCTACTAAAGTTGCAAATCCGTATTGGGATAGAAATTCTAAATTCATCAATTGAGGCAAAAACTTAAAAATCACTGACAATACAAAACCGCCTATCGTCGCAAACAAAGCGGCATTAGAACTTGTTTTTTTCCAAAAGAAACCTAAGATAAACATGGCAAAAATACCTGGACTCACAAAACCGGTGTATTCTTGAATGAACTCAAAGCCTCCTTTTTTATCAATACCTAAAAAGGGAGCGATTACTGCGGCTACAAGCATCGCTACAACAACCGTGATTTTCCCCACACGAACCAATTGCTTTTCAGAAGCCTCCGTGTTTATTTTTTTCTTAAAAATATCCAAGGTAAAAATGGTAGAAATACTATTTACTTTTCCTGCCAATGAAGCAACCACAGCAGCAGTCAAAGCCGCAAAGGACAATCCCTTAAGGCCTACAGGCAACAAATTCAACAATACAGGATATGATTTGTCTGGATTCAAAATGCCGTCAGCATCGAGCATCTCCGTTTGTAATCCCCCTTTCATATGAATAACATAAGCTGCTATCCCAGGAAGCACTACAATAATAGGCATTAACAATTTTAAGAAACCCGCGAATAAAATTCCGCTTCGAGCCGTTTCCAAATCTGCACCCAAAGCACGTTGGGTGATATATTGATTACAACCCCAATAATTCAAATTCACAATCCACATGCCACCCAAAAGTACGGTTAGACCTGGCAAACTTGGATAATTTGTATTACTACGATCCAAAATCATATGAAAATGATCTCCAGATTGATCGAACATATAATTGAAACCTTCGACCATACCCGTTTGTCCATTGAGTTCTGCAACTTTATTCAAAGCTAAATAAGTAGTTACTAATCCTCCAAAAATCAAAAAAACTACTTGAATTACATCGGTATACCCAATAACTTTCATTCCTCCTAAAGCAATAACGATTGCGAAAAAAGCCAAACCATACATACACAAATCCAATTGAATACCTGAGATTCCATTAATTGCCAAAGCTCCTAAATATAAAATGGAAGTAAGGTTTACAATCACATACAAGAGCAACCAAAAAACAGCCATAATCATGGCCACATTACCATTATAACGTTGACTCAGAAATTGAGGCATCGTATAAATTTTATTCTTGAGATACACTGGAATGAAAAACACGGCCACAATAATTAAGGTCAAGGCAGACATCCATTCATAGGTAGCAATAGCCAAACCCATTTTGAAACCATTACCAGACATGGCAATGAATTGTTCCGAAGAAATATTAGAAGCAATTAAAGACGTACCAATTGCCCACCAAGTAAGAGAACCTTCGGCTAAAAAGTAATCGTGTGATGCAGATACTGATTGAACCTGTTTACGTTTGTAAACATAGTAGCCATAGCCTGCAACGATAAAAAAATAAAATAGAAAAACTAGGTAATCATATATTTGTAATGCATTCATTGGGTAATTTATTATTTGTTTATTATTTTCTTTTTGGCAATTGTAAAAGATTATTTTCTAACCTTTTGTTCCCATTTCCAAGCACTATCAATGGCTTCTTCAAGAGTTGCTGCTGTTTTCCAGCCTAGTACAGTATTGGCTTTTTCGGTATTGGCATAGGCTTCGGTTACATCGCCTTCTCGTCGTGGTACGATGGTATACGGTAGCTTTTGCCCACTCACTTTTTCAAAAGCCGTAATCACTTCGAGTACAGAACTTCCTTTACCTGTTCCTAAATTGAAGACCTCTAATGCCGTTTCATTTTTCTTATCCAACAAGCGTTGCAAAGCCACTACATGCGCCTTGGCCAAATCTACTACGTGGATGTAATCTCGCACACAAGTCCCATCAACCGTAGGATAATCATTCCCATAGACGGACAATTCTTTGCGTAAGCCCATTCCGGTTTGTGTAATAAAAGGAACTAAATTTTGAGGAACCCCAATAGGCAATTCTCCAATTTCAGCAGAAGGATGCGCGCCAATTGGGTTAAAATAACGCAGCAAAATAGCATTGAGTCCACTTACTTTAGTCACATCGGCAATGATTTCTTCTCCTATTTGTTTGGTGTTTCCATAAGGAGACATCGCAGCTTGAATAGGCGTAGTTTCTGCAATTGGCATCATTTCGGCTTGACCATAAACCGTGCAAGAGGAACTAAAAATGAAATGAGCTTCTGGCTTTTTTTGCAATTCTTGCAAAAGATAAACCAAAGAAGCAATGTTGTTCTCGTAATACAATAAAGGATTTTGAACACTCTCGCCCACCGCCTTAGAGGCAGCGAAATGAATCACTCCTGTAACTTCAGTATATTTGGTAAAAAAAGCTTGTACTGCCGCTTTTTCTCTTAAATCAATCTGTTCAAAAATAGGCTGCTTTCCTGTGATTCTTTCAATTCCACCCAAAACATCAATAGACGAATTCGATAAATTATCAATCACGATTACCTCATAACCAACATTTTGTAATTCAACAACCGTATGCGAACCTATAAATCCTAAACCTCCTGTGACAACTATTTGCATCTTATTTGTTTTTATAATGAACTACTGACAATCCTCTCAAAACCTCAGCACTTTTCTCTGGAGTAATATCACGCTGTGACTCGCCCATCATTTCATAACCTACCATAAATTTCTTTACCGAAGCTGAGCGCAACAACGGCGGATAAAAATGCATATGAAAATGCCATTCTGGATGTTCTTGACCATCTGTTGGCGCCTGATGAATCCCCGAAGAATACGGAAAGGAAGTCTCAAAAAGATTATCGTATTTGGTGGTTAATTGTTTTAAAATAATCGCAAAAGCAGTAACCTCAGCTGAACTAAAGTCTGTGATTTTGGACACGTTGCGTTTGCTTACAATCATGGTCTCATAAGGCCAAATCGCCCAAAAAGGCACCAAGGCTACAAAATGCTCATTCTCGATAACGATGCGCTCTTGTGCCTTCAATTCTGCTTCAACATAATCTTGCAATAAGGTTCGGCCTTGTTGTTCATAATACTGTTTCAAGCTATTATGTGTTTTTTCTACCTGCGTAGGTAAAGACGATTGTGCCCAAATTTGACCGTGCGGATGCGGATTACTACAGCCCATCACACTGCCTTTGTTTTCAAAAATTTGAACATGATTAATATAATCTATAGCGCCCAAAGTGGTGTATTCATTTTGCCAAGTCGCTACAATATTCTCGATATTCTCAACCTCCATTTGAGGTAAAGTCAAATCGTGTCTTGGTGAAAAACAAACCACTCTAGAAATGCCTCGTTCTGGTTTTGCCTTAAAAAAAGTAGGCGTATTGTTTTCTTCAAAAGCAATAGGTTCTTGTTTTAGCGCAGCAAAATCATTCTCGAAAACATAACAAGAATCATAAGCAGGATTCACTTCGCCATTGGCACGCACATTCCCTGGACATAAGTAACATTCAGGGTCGTACTCTGGCAATGGCACACCTGATATGGTTTCTTTTTGACCTTGCCAAGGTCTTTTGGAACGGTGAGGAGAAACCAAAACCCATTCGTTGATTAAGGGATTAAAACGTCTATGTGGGTCTTCGTTGATATCAAAATTTTTCATGCTATTCATTTTATGCTTTTTGACACAGATTTAACGAATTATCACAGATTAATTTTGTGCTTAAAAATTTGTGCAAATCTGTGGAATCAGCGTTAAGTTTTTTATTTGTTATGATGGCTCATATAAGGATGTACCGTTTCCGATTTTAACATCGTAGATTTTCAACTCAATGTTCCATTTTTCTTGGTACAATTGAGCGAATTTTTGTTTAACGACTTCTTCCTTTCCTTTTTTAATCAAAGTAATGGTGCAGCCACCAAAACCACCGCCCATCAATCGGGAACCTATTACCGCCTCATCGGCTAAGGCCAATTCGACCAAGTAATCCAACTCAGGACAGCTCACTTCGTATTCTCTAGACAAACCATCGTGCGTTTCAAAAAGTAATTGCCCCAAAAGTTCAATATTTCCAGCATCCAAAGCTTCGCAGGCTTTAGACACACGAGCAATTTCTTTTACTACATAATGCACACGTGTAAAAACAACCGCATCCATTTTGTCTTTCAAAGTCAACAATTGCGCTTCGGTACAATTTCTGAAACTTTTGATGTCAGGAAAATTAGCTTTGATAATTGCCAAACCTTCTTCGCATTCTTCTCTTCTTTTGTTATACGCCGACGTAAACAAGGAATGCTTCACGTTGCTATCAAATAACACCAAAGCATAGTCTTTAAAATCAGCGTTGTGGTACTCAAATTCCAGCGTATTACAATCCAATTTGATGACCTTATTTTCTAGCCCATGCACACTAGCAAATTGGTCCATAATACCACAATTGATTCCCACCCAATGTTCTGCCTTTTGGCTCATCAATGCGCGATTTTGTTGGCTAATGTCTAGATTAAAAAGCGATTGCATTCCGAAAAGAAAACCACATTCTAAAGCAGCCGAAGAAGACAATCCAGAACCTACGGGAATGTTGCTACTAAAAACACAATTAACTCCACTAAAATCAAAGCCATTGTCTTGCAATTGTTTCAAAACTCCTAAAATATAATTATGCCAAACGGTTGAACTGAGTTGAATCTCTTTCGACAAATCGATTTCGAATTCTTGATTCAAATCAATAGCCACAATTCGAGAAGTAGTCGTCTTACTTTTTTCGAAAGCAAAGCAAATAATCTTATCTATAGCAGCAGGCAATACATAGCCATCGTTATAATCTACATGTTCTCCAATGATGTTAATTCTTCCTGGAGAAAGCACTATTTTTTCAGGTGCATTACCAAATGCATCCTGAAAAAAAGCCGTCGTTTTTTGTATTAATGAATCATTCATTATTTTGAATATTATCCTCACCCCCAGCCCCTCTCCAAAGGAAAGAGGAGTTTGTTCGGTTTAATTTATAGTTACTCTTTGTGTTTTTATTTCTCAGATACTAGGTTCAGTTTACCACTCTTCAGGCCATCACCAGTTACTTCCAATTTGATATCGCCTTTGATAGTTTTCGATTTCACCAATACAACCAATTTTCCGCTAAACAATTTCATGGTGTCCTTATGGAACATTTCGAGTGAAGTCGCATCACCATTACAAGCGGCGCGGTACGTACCTGCTCCTGACACTTTAAATTTTAATTGGTTTGTGGCTGTTGGACAAGGCACTCCATTTTTATCCACTACAGAAACCGTCACAAACGAAATATCCTCGCCATCGGCTGTGATCGTTTTTCGGTCGGCATCCAAAACAATTTGGTACGGTTGACCAGCGGTTTGAATTTCCTTCTCTTCAGCCACTTTGCCATTGTCATCATAAGCCACCACTTTTACCGTTCCTGGTTCATATTTTACATCCATCCACATCAAGCGGTAACGGTTTTGCGGAGTGTTTTTATTTTTGGTTTGCACGCCCATACTTTTGCCATTGACAAAAAGTTCGGCACTGTTGTAACTGGTGTACACAAAAACAGGAGTTGTTTGGCCTTCGCGACCTTCCCAGTTCCAATGCGGTAAGATGTGTAGCGTAGTGACCTTGGTATTCCAACGGCTTCGGTACAAATAATAACGGTCTTTCGGTAAGCCTGCTAAATCGTTAATTCCGAAATAAGAACTACGAGACGGCCAGCTTTCGTCATAAGGTGTCGGTTCGCCCAAATAATCAAAACCTGTCCAAACGAATTCACCAATTACCCAAGGTTTATCATCCTGAAGTACAAAATCTTCATCGGGAACATTGGACCAACTACAGGCTTCCAAATCATACGATGAAGATTGAAAGTCTGGATATTGCTTCATTTTTTCTTGTACTACAGGAAATTTGTAAATCCCTCTAGAACTCACGGTTGATGCCGTTTCGGAACCCAAAATGAATCCTTGCGGGAATTTTTTGAATGCCTCATCATACAAATGCACGCGATAATTCAATCCTGGAATATCCAACAAAGCTCCAAAACCAGACTCCATAGTCGCTTTCACTTGATCCATTCCTACGGTTACAGGACGCGTTGGATCTTCTCTATGAAAAATCTCCTGCAACCATTTTGCTCGTTTTACACCCGCTTCTCCCCACTGATCTGGAACTTCATTCCCTGAACTCCACATCACAATTGAGGGATGATTTCTTGTGGCTTGTACCAAATTCACTATGTCTTTTTCAGCATATTCGTCAAAAAAGCGATGGTAGCCGTTTTCTACTTTTGGTAAAACCCATTCGTCGAAACTCTCTGCCAAAAACAAAAAGCCCATTTCGTCTGCCAACTCCAATTGCTCGAAAGAAGGCATATTATGCGAACTGCGAATGGCATTGCATCCCATATCTTTTAAAATGGTCAACTGTCTACGCAAAGCGGCTTTGTTTACCGCAGCACCAAGTGGCCCCAAATCGTGATGCAAACAAACGCCTTTGAATTTGGTCACCTTACCATTAAGACTAAATCCTTTATTGGCTTCATATTTAATTTCACGAATTCCAAAACGAGTGGCCACCTCATCTTTTAGTTCATTGCCAACATACAATTGAGTAACCGCTTTGTACAAATACGGTGTTTCTGGACTCCACAATTTTGGATTCTCTACTTTTAAATTCTGATCAAACTCTTTTCCGAAGCGTAAAGAAGATTCCTCAGTACTTACTTTGCGTCCTTCGGCATCAAAAATGGTGGTCACCAAACGCGTATTTTCGCCAGAGGCTTTGGTCTTAATATTGACTTTGGCCACGGCATCACTAATAAAAGGTGTCGTTATAAATTGCCCCCATTGGTCAATGCTTTCATTGTTCTTAATAATAACACTTACTTTTCGATACAAACCAGCTCCGGGATACCAACGGGAGGCAAATTCTTTATTGGATAATTTTACTGCTACAGTATTAGCGTCTTCTTGAATGAATTGAGAAACATCAAAATAAAAATAACTATAGCCATACGCCCATTCTCCTACTTTTTTTCCATTCAAATATACTTGAGGTTCGCTCATCGCGCCTTCAAAAAGGAGTAGTACTTTTTTTCCTTTGGTTTCTTTAGGCAAAGTAAATGTATTGCGATACCACGCCGTACCCATATGTGGTAAGGCTCCGGTTCTACCTGTTTTTACGGTAGGAGTATTTTCGCCATTTTGAGAAATAGCAACTGTTTGCCTGTCATTTTTTTTGTCAAAAGGACCATATATTGCCCAATCGTGCGGAACAGTAACCGATTCCCATTTCGAGTCGTTGAAGTTCGTTTTGAAAGCGTCTTCAACATTTCCTTTTTGAAATTTCCACTGGGTATCCAATACCTTTACCACTCGTGCTTGAGAGAAAACTATTGTGGTGAAGGTTATAAAAACCAACAAAAAAAAGGGTGTTTTTTTCATTTGTACAACATATTTTTGAACCATATAAGGCATTTAAGGCCATATAAGGTTTTTATTTTAATCTATAGCGTTTCCTCATTTCTAACATTCAGAAATATGGTTTACGTATTTCGTCTTTATTCTGAATCCAATTCATTATTCTTTAAAAGCATCCAATGCAGGTGAAGGTTTTCCGTCTTGTTGCCAAGCACTCAAGCCATAACCACTCCAAGATTTGGCTCCTTGCGGCTCCCAATACAAAACGCCCAAGCCTTTATGATTAGGAACAGCTTTTACGGCTTTGATTGTAGCTGCTAGGAGTTCTCTGGTGTTTTGTACTTGTTCATCAACACCTCCGACTTCGACCACCATTACTTCTTTCTGATAACGTGAAGCCATATCGTTCAGATTCTTTTGTAAATCGGCTATGGTTTCTGAATAGTCTTTTTTGATCCAAAATGGATAGAAAGACAGACCAATAACGTCATACTTTACTTGATGCTCGGTCGCTTTATCGAAAAACCATCGGAATTTTTCGTTGTTGTTTCCTTCGTCTACGTGCACAATTACTTTGATTTTGGCGTTCACGGCTTTGGTTGCTTCGTATCCTTTATTCAATAATTGCGCTAGTTGAGCCCAATTGTTCGTGCTCCCATCAGGCCAAAGCATTCCGCCAGGAATTTCATTCCCCACCTGAACCCATTCTGGAGTAATACCTGCTTTTTTTAAAGCGGTCAACACATCAAATGTATGTTCATAGACTTTATCTTGTAACGCATCGAACGATAAGTTCGCCCAAGCAGCAGGTTTGGCTTGTTTGGCGGGATCGGCCCAAGTATCGCTATAATGAAAATCGATCATAATGCGCATTTTGGCTTTTTGAGCACGTTTGGCCATAGCTACTGTTTCTTCCTTACTGCAATGACCGCTTGCTTTGTCTTGACTTGGATTGACAAATACACGCAAACGAATGGTATTCATCCCGCGTTCTTTTAGCAATTGCAAACAATCTTTTTCCTTTCCGTCGGTATCATAAAAACGATAGCCCGTAGCTTCCATTTGCGGCAACCAACTCACGTCGGCCCCTTTGGCGAAAGCCGATGTATTTTTCTTTTGTCCAAAAACAGGCATACTTAAAGCAACAAAAAGTAGAATAAATATGCTGAATTTGATATACTTACATTTTTTCATAACTAATTAGTAAACGCCTGTAAAACGGGCAATGATTTGTTCGAAAAATCGTAGAAAGCTTGGTTTTCAAAAGTAGAACCATTGGTAGCTTGATTGCCTTTGAAAGCTACCCATTCGCCTCCCCAGTACGCAAAACCTTGTCCGTAGGTAGACGATTTAACGATGTCTTTTATCGCCAACACGAAACTTTTTTGTCCTTCGGGAGTAGCAGGATAACCTATTACTAATTGGTCTGTTTGTCCCATAATATTATTGGTCCAATCATTATAGCCCAATGTAAAAGGATAAGCAGTTTCTGCAATCAATACTTTTTTAGAAAAGTTTTTTCCTAAGGCATCAATAGTCGTTTTAACTGTTGATAAATCTTTCCCGTGCCAGATCGGGTAATACGATAAACCGATATAATCATAATCAACACTTTTTACTTTAGTAAAAAACCAATTAGTATCTGAAGCCGAAACACCTGCATAGTGAATCATAATTTTGGTATTTGGTGCTTTACTTCGAATGGTAGCGCTAGCGGTTTTTAACAAATCTATACATTGTGCTTCTTGATTGATTAAATTACCTTGTGGCCAAAGCAATCCGCTATTGATTTCGTTCCCGATTTGAAAAATATCTGGATTGATTTCGGTCAAAATAGTTGTGGTATATGTGGCTACTGCCGCTTTCAAATCCGTAAACGATAAGTTTTTCCAAGCAGCTGGAGTGGTTTGAACCGCAGGATCTGCCCAATCGTCAGAATAGTGAACCGTTAACCAAACTTTTAAGCCTGCTTGTTTCACTCGTTGTGCTAGAGCCTTTACTTCGGTCAACCCAGAATGTACGTTGGCTGGATCTTTCCACAAACGAATTCGGATGGTATTACAACCAACACTTTTTAGGGTAGTCAACATGTCTTCATTTTTTCCGCTGTGGGAAAACACTACGCCCGCCGCTTCTATTTCTGGCAAAAAAGAAATATCTGCCGCTTTGATAAAATCGCTTGTTACAACAGGTGGTATAACTGTCCCGCCATCGCTTTTTTCGCTATCGCTCGAACATGCTGTTTGCAACAAAACGCTTAATAAAAAAACTATTGTTAAGAATGTTTTTTTCATAATTAGGTAATTAAATTGATTTGGATTGGAATTTATAGATGGTTTTGTGGTAATAATTTTCACCTTTTTTTAATTCTGCCGATGGAAAATGAGGATGATTAGGTGCATCTGGAAAATTTTGTGTTTCAAAACAAATTCCGCTCAAAGGATGGTAATTGACTCCCTCTTTTCCTGGAATGACATCAAAACAATTGCCTCCCACATACACATGCACTCCGGGTTGATTGGTATAAACCGACAGTTGTAAGTTGTTTTTGGAACTGTAAAGCGAAGCCGCCATTTCTTCTTGGCTTCCTATAACAAAAGTATCATCAATAGACTTCGGACAGTTTTTAGCTTCCAAAAAATCGAAGGCACTTTCGGCTACAGCCAAAACCCTACCAGTTGGTATGTTTTGATGATTTTTCTCTATTACTTTATTGGCATTAACAAATAAATCTTGATGCGTTACCTCATGTTGATGACCATCGAGATTAAAATAACTGTGATGGGTCAAGTTCAATACAGTGTCCTCGGTCGTACTAGCATTGTATTCTACCAACAATTCATTCGACTCTGTCAAACTATATGTTACCGTTACGGTCAACTCACCAGGAAAATTCTCTTCGCCAGCAGGACTCTTATATGACAAAGTAACTGCTGAATTGATACCTTTTTTTACTTTCTCAATTCTCCAGTTTTTTTGATGAAAACCAGTGGCTCCACCATGCAACAAATGCGCACCATGATTGGGATTTAACTTAATGGTTTGACCGTTCAAGTCAAAGCTACTATCCTTAATTCTCCCAGCATATCTGCCTATTATTGCTCCAAAATAAGGAGGACTTGGCAACTCAAAGGATTGGATATAATCATTTAAGGTTTCGAATCCCAAAACCACATCTACTTTTTTATGATTTGCTATTGGAATTTTTACAGATGTTACTGTTGCCCCATAACTTATCACATGAACTTGCATGCCGTTTTTATTGGTTAATAGAACCTCTTGGACTTCCTCACCGTTAGGCAATATACCATATGATTTGTTGATGGAGAGTGTCATAATTTGAGAAATTTATTTTATTTGAGCTTATTTTTTATCAAATGTGAAATTCAAATGTAGAGAAAAAAAGAAGAAAAACATACCAGTACCTACCAGTTTTTTGTACAGTAAGAAAAAAGTTAGAATAACAAAAATCAACCTACTAAAATGCTCTGTATTATTACAAAAAAATTAAAACGTCTGTAAAAAAACAACCCCCGATAGCAACTGCCACCGAGGATTGAAAAGTATAAAAAAACCAAAATTTATTACTGTGCTACAATGAACGTGTAACGCCCATCTAAATCATTGAACCAGATATCGTATTTACCAGCTGTTACGATAATATCACCTCCATTATCTCCCCAATTCACATCCCAACTGTTGTTGGCTCTGAATTTCATCTTACCATCTTTTAATGTTTGAGTAATTTTCCACATATGCGCATCAAAAGTAGATTGAACCATTGGCACACTCACATCCCAACCAGAAGGTAAGACATCCCCAACAATTCCTACTGTTGCATAGGTAGTCATAGGTCCTGTATAAGGCGTTAATGTATAGGTTAATGATTCTAAATTCAATTCAAAATAATAGTATCCTGCTTTATCTGTAGGGAAAACAGCTGGATCTGGGGCACTGTCATTGGCTCTGTATTTTACTTTGTCCCCATCGACACCATACATAGAAGCCCAGAAACCTAATTGCTCAATTAATTTGAATCCGCCAGCATTGAAGTATCCTGTGTAATAAAATTTAGCATTGTCTTTTGTATCTCTAAAAATAGGCATATTCCCTTTATTCACATCCCAACCAGCAGATGTTCCAGGTCCCACTTGATATAAATCTACTTTAGGAAAAACGCCTCTGTAAGGTGTTACCACAATACTTATTGCCTTAGAATACTTAGGTTGAGAGCCAGTAGTACCCACGGTAGATTTGATACGAATATCAATCGTTCCCTCTACTTCAGGAGTTAATCCAAAATCCAACGCTTTGGTGTTTAGCTCCGACACTTTAATCGTAGCAAATGAATTTGATGTTGCATTGATTTCGACTGGTGCAGCAAAATCAGTTCCGCTTTTGGCAAACTCAACCGTATAGGTTACGATAGTTGGGGTGCCATAAGATACTTTTTCCCAAGTTAAAGTAAGAGCCGTATTATCTGGTGTGGCTTTGTTCAGAATTACTTTCGAACCCGCATCAGGAGTAATAATAGCAAAATCAGCTTCTTGTGGTTCAAGAATCATCAAATCAGTTTCGTTATCACAGGACCAAAATCCTAAAATAGCTACAAAAGCAACTAATAGTTTATATGTGTTTTTCATTTCTTTAGTGTAAAGTGGTTATTTTTTTAGTATCCAAGGTTTTGAGTTAGGTTGCTATTTGATCCCAAAGAACCCGCAGGAATTGGAAACAAATCCATAAAAGCCGGAATAGAAACTCCCGTAGAAGCATTGCCTTTCCAAGCCCAATTGTAAGAACCGCCAGAGAATTTCCCAAAACGGATTAAGTCCTGTCTGCGGTGAGCTTCCCAGTGTAATTCACGAGCTCTTTCGTCTAAAACAAAATCAAGAGTCAAATCAGCAGGGACGATATTACCAACAGTGGTATTGTTATTGGCTCTTCTTCTAAGGGCATTCACATAATCTAATGCTTTGGTAACATCTCCGCCAGCTCCTCCACGTAAAGTAGCTTCGGCATACATTAAGTAAACATCGGCCAAACGAAATAATGGAAAATCAGTATCGGCATATGTAGAACTTGTTCCATTTTGCCCAGTAGCCGTTTTATTGGAATATTTAGACAAGATGTACCCTTGAGTTTTAACTCCAATATCTGCAATATCAATCGTTCTTTGTTTGGAAGCACTTCCTGCTACGCCAGTTCCTATTGTTTTACGTGTATCTTGATTGAATTTGGTACCATCAAATTTTTGAGCAAATTCTTTTCTAATTCTCAAGGCGCCACTCCATCCACCTATTCCAAAATCAGCGCCGTTGTTTTCCCATACACCAATTTGTCCATTGGTCAATACTGTAGTAGCTCCCCAGTTTTGAGTTTTGGCACCATCAGATTGAATGGTAAAAATCATTTCAGGTGAAGTATGATTATCAGCTTTGAAATTGTCTAAATAATTTGCTTTCAAAGAATAACCCGCAGCGATAAGATCATTACACATGGTAATACAATCGCCGTAACGCTTAGTTTTGGTATATACTTCGGCATTCAAGTAAATTTTAGCTAAAATCATTTTTGCCATTCCTTGATCAACGCGTCCGTATTCATTGGTTCTTGCGGCTTTCAAGTTAGGAAGCGCGGCTTTTAATTCTGTTTCTACAAAATCAAACAATTGTTGTCTTGTAAACTCAGGTCCTTTGAAATTGATAGGATCTGCTTCTGTATACATAGCTGCTTTCCCAAACAAATCCATCATATTATAGTAGGCATACGCACGCAAAACCTTCACTTCATTTCGGTACAATTCGATTGCAGCCAAATCTTCAGCGCTAGTAATGTTACGAGATTTCAATTTTTCAGGAGTACTTTGGCGCAAAAATTCATTGGCATACGCCACAGAAGCCATAGTTCGTGAATACATTCCCAAAAGAATTGGATTGGCTGGTGTCCAAATATTGCGTTGCAACTCGGCTGTTCCTCCGTCATTTTCATAACTCCACACCAACTCGTCGGTAGTAAGCTCTTGTAAATACAACAAACATCTACTAAACTGACTTGTTCCTGCATCTACTCCTTCAAGAGAAGAAGCATCTGGTCCCCAAGTACTCGTAAGCGATAAATTTCCGTAAACACCTGCCAAGGCATTTTTGTATCCTGCTGCATCTTTATAGACAGCATCCGAAGCCAATACATCGTCATCTTCTGACACTACATTCAAATCATCGGTACACGATTGAAATAAAGTAGCCAAAGCTAAAAAGGATATAATTATATATTTCTTCATCGTTTATTAAAATTTAAGATTAAGACCAAATAGAATAGTACGCTGTCTAGGATAAATGGTTTTATCGACGCCATTATTAGTAATCTCAGGGTCTAAACCACTGTATTTTGTCAAGACAAAAACATTTTGAACTCCCGTAAACATTCTCAAGCTAGTATTTTCGTTCATTATTTTTCTGAAAGTATAGCCTAAGGTTACGTTATCCATTTTCAGGTAGGAAGCATTTTCGATATAAATATCAGACAACAACACATTTGAAGTGGTTTGGAAATTTGTGTCTAAAATAGAAGAAGGAACATTGCTTAAAATCCCACCATTTTCCATCGCCTCATATTGCGCTCTCGATGCGTCTACAGCATTGAAAATTCGGTTTCCGATACTCGCTCTTAAGTTGAAAGAGAAATCAATGTCTTTGTAATTCATTGTAGAAGCAAAACCTAAGGTAAGATCTGGATCTGGATTGTTATAGATGTAGCGGTCTGAATCATTTTTGATGTTATCTCCATTCAAATCAGCAAAAGCCCCTTCAATAGCTTTTCCGTTAGTATCATACAATTGTTTGTACACATAAAACGAATAAGGCGTATATCCTTCTCTAAAAATCTGACCTGGCGTTCCCGTTCCTGCAATGTTATCGCCTACATAAATATCTGTTCCGTACACTAAATCTTTGATTCTTCGCTCGAATTTACTTGCATTGAAATTGATGTTCCAATTGAAATTTTCTGTTTTAATTGGATTCGCGTTCAAGGTAAACTCAATTCCTTTGGTCGTAAAAGAACCTACGTTTTGGTACACACGGTTAGAGAAATTACTTCCGTCAGAGATAGCCGCATTTACCAATAAATCTTTGGCTTCTTTATAAAACACATCTACCGCACCCGTAATTACATTATTGAATACGCCAAAATCAAGACCCGCGTTGTACGAAACGGTTTCCTCCCATTTTAAGTTCTTGGTACGCTTGCTCGGCAAGGCAATTGGGAAATAAGCATTCCCAAATTGGTATTGTGAGTTACCTCCACCTAAATCGTATTTCTCTAAATAACCATTCGGGTCAGGAATATCTTGTTGTCCTGTTATACCATAGCTCAAACGCAATTTCAAATCGGAAACCACATTACTGTCTTTAAAGAAATCTTCTTTTACTTTCCAAGCAAAAGCGGCAGAAGGGAAATTCCCCCAACGGCTTTCTTTTTCAAATCGAGAAGAACCGTCACGACGATAAGACAAAGTCAATAAATATTTGTTTTTGAAATTAATGTTGGATCTTCCAAAAAAGCCTAACAGTACGACATCCGTATTCAAGGTAGTTTCAGGGAAAGTCGAGGGTAGATCTGGGTTTAAGATGTTACCGGTATCGAATCGATTGGATTCGAATTTTTGATACGAATGTCCGCCTGTTAGTTCAACATTAAAATCATTAAAAGTCTTGTTATATACAAAATAAGCATCGATCAACTTATTTCTTCTTGTAGATTCTGAGTACTCATCTGTTCCGTAAGGAATATTGTTATTGGATGGAGCCGAACCAGCATTGGCACCTACCAAACGACGTCTTTCTCCATTCGATTCATCAAAACCAAGATTCACCACAGCTCTTAAAGAAGGCAAGAAGTGAAATTTATAATCGATTTCAAAATTTCCAAAAAGTCTATTGCTCTTTCCACGATCATTAGTTTGAAGCAACTGTGCCACAGGGTTTCTTGCTGCGATAGCGATTAACGGATAATTTCCGTTGGCATCTACACCAGAAGTATACTCAAAAAATCCACCATAAGGAGCACCTTCTACACGAATAGGTTGTGTTGGATCAAAACCAATGGCAGCACCTTCAACAGCATCTGTAAAACGGTTTCTTTCATTGGCATAATTAGCAGAAAGTTTCACCTTCAAATGGTTTTCAAAAAATGACGGATTCATCACCAAACCTACCGTGTTTCTTTTGAACTCATTCGTAATTCGTAACCCTTGTTGATCGGTATTTCCTAAAGTTAAACTTGTTGGAATCAAACCAAAAAGACTTCCTCTAACCGCTAAATTTTGATCTACCAATCCTGTATTGCGGTAAATTGCCTCTTGCCAATTGGTGTTGGCTGTGCCTAATTTATCTACATCCTGTGGACGTACTTGAGCAATGGTATTTCTAAAAGCAGTTGGGCTCAATACATCAACCGTATTCACCAACTCTCCCGCTCCAAACTGTACATTGTATTCTACCGAAAGGGTTTTACTTCCCTTTTTGGTCGTGATGATAATTACCCCGTTCGACGCACGTGAACCGTAAATAGCAGTTGCCGAAGCATCTTTCAAAACCGTCATCGACTCAACTGTGCTTGGATTCAAAGAAGCCAAAAACGAAGCTGAACCCGTGTTGGTCGTGTTTTCAAGAGGCAAACCATCAATAACAATCAACGGATCATTACTTGCAAATAACGAACTTCCCCCTCTAATTCTAATTTCGGATAAAGAACCCGGTGCTCCTGAAGAATTGATAGATAAACCTGCAACTCTACCGGTAAGCATATTTTCGGTTGAGACATTTACCCCTTTGTTAAAATCTTTGGTAGCCAAAGTAGTTACAGAACCAGTAGCATCTTTTCTTTTTACAGAACCATATCCTACTTGCACTACTACCTCCTTAAGTTCATTGTCTTGTTCTTGCAATAGAACAGTTAGCGAACTTTGTCCAGAATAAATCACGGTTTGTGATTTAAAACCCACAAACGACACTACGATTTGATCTCCTTTACTCACACCAGACAGCTGAAAAGCCCCAGAAAAATCAGTAGACGTACTAACTTTAGAACCCTTAACAACTAGATTAGCTCCAGGAATTGGTTGTTTGGTTGTATTATCAACCACCGTTCCAGACAATTTGTTTTGTGCCTGAACAAAAAACGGAACAAGGAGCAGTAAAAAGAACAATCTGAAATGAATTGTTTTCAAACTTTTTGTTTTCATTAAATTGATTTTGTTAGTTATTATTTTTTTGAATATTCCAAAAAAGCAACAGAAGTGTTTCCAAATCAAAAATTAGTTTCTCATCGTTTTGGTTGCTAAAAAATGATAATCCTAATTTTTTCTGTTTTTTGTAACAAAAACGTTTTATTTTTCTATTTTTTTTGTGAAATATTAAAATCCAAAATTATACGAAGGATTATATTTTACATACCAGTACCTACCAGTTTTTTTGTATATTGCCAAAAATAAATTACCACCTTATGAAATACATTACTGTCCAAAACAACCAAGGCGTACCCAAATACAAACAAATAATTCAATCGATTGAGAAAGCCATCGAATCGGAAAAATTAGTCAAAGGCGACCAACTGCCTTCTGTGAATAAAGTCTGTTTAGCACACGATTTGTCTCGAGACACTGTATTACAAGCTTACGATGAATTAAAGAAGCGAGGTATTGTATTTGCTATACCTGGCAAAGGTTACTACATAAAAAGTGTGGAAATAAATATCAAACAAAAAATATTTTTGCTCTTTGACGAGTTGAATATTTTCAAGGAAGATTTGTACAATTCATTTTTAGAAAACATCGGAAAAAACGTTCAGGTTGACATTTTTTTTCATCATTTCAATTTTCAGTTTTTTCAAAAACTCATTGCGGAAAATAATGGCAACTACACCAAATATATTATCATGCCTACCGCTTTTGAGGAAGCACATAACACAATAAAAAACCTACCAGTACAAGATGTCTATATATTAGACCAAACCAATTCCGAATTATTTTCCTACCCTTCCATTCATCAAAACTTTATTCAAAACATTTACGATGGTCTTTTGGAGGGAAAATCTAGGTTGGATAAATACAAAAAACTAATTATAATCTTCCCTGGCTTTAGAGAACCACTCGGTATGAAAATAGGTTTTCTAAACTTTTGCAAGGACTTTGGATATGATCACGAAGTAATAACCGAATTTAAAAATCGAACCATCACACCCGGCGAAGTCTATATTATTCCAAGTGATCGCGACTTAGTAAGTGTAATCGAAAAGGCAAAATCACAGCAATTGACTATAGGTCTAGACTACGGAATTGTATCCTATAATGAAACGCCATTAAAGAAGATTGTAGAAAATGGCATCACAACCATCTCTACTGATTTTGAACAAATGGGAAAAATTTTAGCCGAAATGATTTTGAAAGGTCGAAAAGAACAAATAGAAAACAAATGCCAACTAATTTTAAGAAGTTCTTTATAAGAAGAGTATAAAAACAAAAAAACCGCTTCTTTCGAAGCGGTTTTGTACCCGGAGCCGGAGTCGAACCGGCACGGTTTCCCACAGGTGTTTGAGACCAGCGCGTCTACCAATTCCGCCATCCGGGCTTAGCAGACTGAAATAACAACAGTTATTTCTCGCAATAAAGAGATAATTAGTGGTAGCTAAATATCTTTTTTCTTTAACACGGTGCAAATGTAAAAAATAAAATTAAATGTTCAACTAAAAATACTTAATTTTTTCCTTTCAGTGTTGAATAAATTTTATAAATTTGCACCTCGTTAAAACGACACACACTAACTAACTACACCCGAGGCAAATACAAGGATTATACTTTTATCAATTAATAAAGTACAATTGTAAGCGCATCGGAATAAAACAACGAATTACATGTCACACCTAGAACCTGAAGCTAAAATTTTTGCTTGTTCACAAAGTGTATATCTTGCAGAGCAAATTGCAAAAAATTACGGAATTCCTTTAGGAAAAGTTACCCTAGCTAAATACAGCGACGGAGAATTTCAACCTTCTTACGAAGAGTCAATTAGAGGATTACGTGTTTTTATCGTATGTTCTACATTCCCAACGGCAGACAATTTGATGGAATTATTAATGATGATTGATGCAGCCAAAAGAGCTTCAGCAAGACACATTACCGCTGTAATTCCTTATTTTGGTTGGGCTAGACAAGACCGAAAAGACAAACCAAGAGTTCCAATTGGAGCTAAGTTAGTAGCTAATTTATTAGATGCTGCAGGGGCAACCCGAATCATGACCATGGATTTGCACGCAGATCAAATTCAAGGGTTCTTTGAAAAACCGGTAGATCATTTATTCGCTTCTACAATCTTTTTACCATATGTAAAAAGTCTAGGATTAGAAAACTTGACTATCGCTTCTCCAGACATGGGAGGTTCAAAAAGAGCTTATGCCTATTCTAAATTCCTAGAATCTGACGTAGTTATTTGTTACAAACAAAGAAAAATGGCTAACGTAATTGATACCATGGAATTGATTGGTGAAGTAAAAGGAAGAAACGTAATCTTGGTAGACGACATGATCGATACCGGAGGAACATTAGCAAAAGCAGCCGATTTGATGATTGAAAAAGGTGCTTTGAGCGTAAGAGCCATTTGTACACACGCAATTTTGTCTGGTAGCGCTTACGAAAAAATAGAAAATTCAAAATTAAGCGAGTTGATCGTTTCGGATTCTATTCCATTAAGAAAAGAATCTAATAAAATAAAAGTGTTGAGTTGTGCGCCACTTTTTGCCGAAGTAATGCACATGGTGCACCACAACAATTCCATTAGTGGGAAATTTATAATGTAGCATTAGTGAATAGCACTTAGTCATTAGTAATTAGCAAAAAAAGCTAATCACTAATAACCAATTACTAATCACTACAAAAGAAGAGTTTAATTAATAACTATATAAATATTTACAATGAAATCGATTACAATTAAAGGATCAGAAAGAGAAAGCGTGGGCAAAGTGTCAACTAAAGCCTTACGTAATGCTGGATTGGTTCCTTGCGTATTATACGGAGGAAATCAGGCAGTGCATTTCTCAGCAGAAGAAAAAGCTTTCAAAAACTTGGTTTACACTCCAAACGCTCACACAGTTGTGATCGACCTTGGTAACGGTAAAACATTCAATGCAATCTTACAAGACATCCAAGTACACCCTGTAAGTGACAAAATTTTACACATCGACTTCTTCCAACTTTATGACGATAAAGAAATCACTATGGAAGTTCCTGTTAAAATTGTAGGTACTTCAAAAGGTGTTCTTGCTGGAGGTGTTTTACGTTTGAACCAACGTAAACTTAAAGTAAAAGCATTACCTAAAAACCTTCCTGATTTTGTTGAAGCAGACATCACTCCTCTTGAAATGGGTAACAAATTGTACGTTACTAAAGTTGGTGCTCCAGAATACAAAATCATGCACCCAGAAAACACTGTGGTTTGCCAAGTAAGAATTTCTCGTGCAGCTATGAAAGCAGCTCAAGAAGCAGCAAAAGCAGCAAAAGCTCCTGCAAAAGGAAAGAAAAAATAATTTTTTTCAATCATTATATCAAAGCGTCAGTTACACAACTGGCGCTTTTTTTTTAATCTGAACTTGTTTTAATCTGAACTTGTTTCAGATTCTATGATACATAATTTTAATTAGAAGCACACCTTCCATCTGCTATTCACGAATCCTCCTGCTGTACGCTATATCTTTACTGCCGAACACCGGCAGCAAAGGATGCCGCTCCCATCAGGGCTATACCACACGACTCCTTTTCATAACAATTATAGACTTTCAATTTAACTTATATACTAAATACACTATTTTTGCAACATGATAAAATGGATTCAAAATTTATTTTTTTTACAAAAAAAGTAGAAAAAATAAACCCCATAAAACCAGAGATTCACGAACACCAAAAAAAAGACAAAGAAGTGAGTAAAAAATTCCTAATCGTTGGTTTAGGCAACATCGGTGCCGAGTATGTAAATACCCGCCACAATATCGGTTTTAAAATACTTGATTTTTTAGCTAAAAAAGAAGGTCTCGATTTTCAAACCGTAAAACTAGGCACTTTAGCCGAATACAAGTTTAAAGGCAGAACATTCCTGCTTTTAAAACCTAATACCTACATGAACTTAAGCGGAAAAGCTGTAAAATACTGGATGGATCAAGAAAACATCCCACTAGAAAACATTATGATCATTACAGACGACCTTAATCTTTCTTTTGGCACCATTCGAATAAAAGGCAAAGGAAGCGATGGAGGTCATAACGGATTAAAAAACATCAATCTAGTTTTGAATACTCAAAATTATACTCGTTTCCGTTTTGGTATAAGTGACCAATTCAAAAAAGGACAGCAGGTAGATTATGTCTTAGGTGAATGGAACGAACAAGAAAAAACAGCACTTCCCGAACGATTAGAAATGAGTACCGAAATCATCAAATCTTTTGGCACCGCCGGACTTAACAACACAATGAATAGCTTCAACGGGAAATAAAAAAAGGGAAACAATTTATCTTGTTTCCCTTTTTTTTTTATAATGAAGACCAAAAAAACAGCTATTGAATAACTATTTTTTTCACTTCTTTTCTTTGACCATCTTCAACATTTACCATATAAACTCCAGCTGTATTATTTTTTAAATCAATTGTCTCACTAAAATTAGCTGACTTTTCATATTGTTTTTGATAAACTTTTCGCCCCAACAAATCTACCACCGAAACTACAACAGGAGAATCCGACACACTAGTAAATTCGACTTTAAAAACACCAGTAGAAGGATTAGGAAATAATTTAAAATCAGCAATTCCCAAGTCTTCTGTTCCCAAGGTCGCCTTTTGTGTACAAATCGTTACCGAAGCGGAGTTAATAGTTCCGCTATCGTTAGTATAAGCATCTCTTACCCGTAAAGTCCAAGTACCTGCTGGATTTTGAGTATTAAAACCGCTCAACAAATCAGCAGGCGTAATGATTTGAAAAGAGTTATTGGCGCAATCTATAACGTTCCCGCCATCATCAATTTTTAAAGTCAGTGGAATTGTTGAACTACCACAAACTCTTTGTAGCAATCGAACCGTAGTATTTTGTGGACTTACAATCTCTAACTCTACATCAGACATGTAAGTATGCGACAAAGCAACCTCAACATCCACATCAGTAATATTCCCCAAATCAGCAGGTACCACAATTTGTCTTGTGGTATAGCTACTTACTCCATCAGGAATAGTAATAGGAGCTGAAAAAGTATACGTATTACAAGCCGAAACAGTAGTATATCCAATAGCAAATGGAGTAGGATTCATCGAATAAAAAATAGAATTCGTAGGCTCTACCAAAACCCTACATCTCAAAGCAGCTACATCAGGAACAACTATAGATTGTGAGCCATCATTGGGCGTATTACTAACCAAAGTGATTGGAAAAGTGAGACCGCCATCTGTAGACAATTTGATATTTACATTAGCTGCACCTGATAATAAACTAGTACCATTTACATTCCAAGTAATAGTTTGAGTAGATCCTTGAGTCCAACTCAAATCAGTACTAGCTTGAGAAGTGACTTCGAATGGCCCCGCCGTACCACTTACAGTTACTAATACCTCATCAGAAGCTGTTTGCCCTAATCCTGGCGCAGCATTATCTCTAGCTGTAAGCACAAACGTCATAGTCCTTGCAATACTACTTAATGATTCCCAATTACTGTTAAACCTATTGATTAAAACATTATTATAGGCAGGGAAATAACGAGTCAATGAAGCCGTAGGAGGAAAAGAACGAAATAAAGGCCCGTCAGCCTTATCAGGAATGGCTATACTATTAGCTCCTGCTGTAGTTACAGCAGAATCATTTTGTTCCCAAACATAGGTAAAAGAACCATTAACAGTTCCGCTTGTAGTTCCTTTCAACACGAATGGAGTGCTTTTTGGTATAGTATAATCAGGGCCAGCATTGACACCAAATACAGCTGTAGTTATAGTTGTTTTAACTGGACAATTTTTTGGTGCTAAATTTTGCTGAATTTGATTAATACTAGCAAAAGCAAAATAATCATCTGAATTGGATTGAACATTATAATCGGTAATACCTGCGTATCCCATTATCGTAGAACCACTTCCCGGCTCTACACTTGTTCCCGTGTCTTCAATATCATAAGAAAAAGTATGAGTAGCCCCCAATTGATGTCCAAACTCATGTGCAACAAAATCAATATCAAAAGTATCGCCCTCAGGCTTATTATTAGAAGGAGAAGTATAGGCACTTCCTTTACCAGAATCACATACACAACCGATACATCCTGCATTTCCTCCACCTCCTGAAGCACCAAACAAATGACCTATATCATAATTGCTTTCACCAATAGTATTAGTCAAAGTTGTTTGCAATTCTTGATTCCATGCCGCTGGTGCTTTTCCTCCAGTTACCGCTGTGTAAGGATCTGTTGATGCATTGGTATAAATAACCTTGTTATTATCTGCAATAATAACTAACCTCAAGGCCAAATCCCTATTAAAAACACCATTCACTCTTGTCATTGTAGCATTCATAGCCGCCAATGCTCCTTGAACAGTTCCTCCGTGATAAGTAGCGTACTCACCAGTACAAGATAAAGCCAAGCGCATCGTACGAAAAACACGATCACTAATTTTTGTCTTTGCCGTTTTAGACAATAAACTTGAGGTTAAATCTTTTTCATCGGTGGTGCAATTCAAAGGCAATTCTCCTTTGGCTTTCTTATCCGATCGATACAATACGTATTTTTGAGTCTCCCCTTTTATTGGCTCCATAAACTCAGCTGGCTGACCATTACTTCGCAAAACCATGGTTTGTATACCTTTATCCGAGGTACTAAAATAAACTGTGGCATTTGTATCGGTAATACCTTTTCCACTAAACGATTGAATGTTTGGAAATTGAGCCTGCAATGCGGGATCAAAATTAGAAGATTCCCATACTAAAAAATGTTCCATTTTTCCATTAGCATTTGGGAGGCTTATCACCTCTGTAGCTTTTTCACTAGTCTTCCCTTTAGTTAAAGCTAAAGTTGACTTGAGAATTTGAGGATTCAATTCATACAAACCTTGATTTTGTCTTTCCTCATCAAGCAGACTTCGGCTAGCAAGAGAAGCTTTCGAAACTGGTTTCCAAAATACTTTATCTTGTGCTTGAGCAAGAACAGAGACACAAGATAAAACTAAAAAAAGTACCTTTTTTTTCATTAATTAGTGATTTTGAGTCATTAAAGTTACTACATTTATCTTGATAGACTCTAGATTTTTTTTTGAAAAAGATAAAATTGTTGGATTTTATTAAGAAAAAAATAAACAAAAATATCCTTTCCTAAGTATTTCTTCCATAGCTATTAGCAACATTGAAACAAAAAAACAGGGAGATCAACAAAAGAAACCAAAATATCTACTAAAAATAAAAAGCCCTATCTGCTCTTCACCTAAATTAACTTATGATTTGGTTATTTTGAAAATGATACTTTTTATCTTGTTTCATTTAAAATAGATAGTATAAATTTGCAACTTTATAAATTAGTCATTTTGAAGATTTTTCACTCCATAAACGAATTTGTTGCAACCAAAAAAACGATTCTTACCTTAGGCACTTTTGACGGAGTTCATTTTGGTCACAAAACCATTTTGAATAAAGTAACACAAAGCACAAAAAATAGAACATACGAAAGTGTGGTTCTAACATTTTTCCCACACCCCAGAATGGTTCTTCAGGAAAAATCAGACATAAAACTACTTAATACTATTGACGAAAAAATCGAATTATTAGAGCAATTAGGCATCGAAAATTTGGTCATTCATCCCTTTGATACCACCTTTTCAAAACTTAGTGCCGAAGAATTCGTTCGAGATGTTTTAGTTAATCGCTTCAATATCCAAAAAATAATTATTGGCTACGATCATCGTTTTGGAAAAAACAGAACGGCTGATATCAACGATTTAATTACCTTCGGCAAAACCTACAACTTTGAAGTGGAACAAATCACAGCTCAAGAAATTAACACAATTTCTGTAAGTTCTACCAAAATAAGAAAGGCAATTTTGGAAGGTGACTTAGCCTTGGCCAACACCTATTTAGAATATCCTTATCCTATCTCAGGACAAGTAATCCACGGTAAACAATTAGGAAGAACAATCGGATATCCTACGGCGAACCTTTCCATTGCAGAGGATTTTAAACTCATTCCAAAAAACGGAGTATATGTTGTGTCAAGCATTATAAACAATCAAACCGTTTATGGAATGATGAACATTGGCACTAATCCGACAGTGGGAGGAGAAAAGCAAAGTATAGAAGTACACTTTTTGGACTTCAATAAAGATTTATATCACCAATCGCTTAAAATTTCTATTTTGCATCGTTTGCGTTCAGAGCAAAAGTTCCAAAACATTGATTTTCTAAAAGCACAATTAGCACTTGACGAAAACAGCACAAGATATTATATCTCTACCTATCAGGCGATTAACAAAAGTTAATCTTTCATAAAATATAATTGTAGTTGTTTTTTTTAGTAATTTTATACGTATTGAATTCATTTTCAATACACTATAACTTAACTCAAAAAACTACACTATGAAACTTTCAAGAGAATTTCAGAACGGCTTTCTTATCTTTCTAGGAATTGCCATTTACTTTTTGTTCATGAACATTATCGGTTTATCGGATGTGTTTTATCTCCGTTTGTTTAACACTCTTTTTGTATTATATGGTGTAAACAGAAGCATTGTGATGAATATTCATGATGGTGAGGTATTCTTGGCTAACAATGCCAAATCAGCCATGAAAACCTCATTAATTGGTGTCTTCTTGAGCATTATCGGATTAATTGTTTACAGCTATATGCAAGGTGGAGACGAATATGTTCAATCACTTTCACAAACTTTTCTTTTTGGCGGAAATCCATCTGTAATGACCTATAGTATTTGTTTGCTATTTGAAGGAATTGCCTCAACCGTTGTAGTAACCATGCTTCTTTTATTGTATTGGAATAATCGATTAGTGACTGATTAACTTTACCAAATAAATACCGCTTTTACTAAGGCTAGATTGCTACTTCAAAACAAATTGATTACTTTTGTTGCTCTAAAAAATGCACCTATGAGCAGTACAAAACACAATTGGACAAAAGAAGAAATCATTGCGATATATAATAAACCACTTATGGATTTGCTTTATGAAGCAGCATCTATACACAGAACCAATCATGACCCTAATGTAGTACAAGTTTCCACTTTACTATCTATAAAAACTGGAGGATGCCCTGAAGATTGCGGCTATTGCCCGCAAGCCGCAAGGTACCATACAGAAATCGAAGGAAATGATTTGATGTCAGTAAGCCAAGTAAAAGCACAAGCCTTAAGAGCAAAATCGGGAGGTTCTTCTAGAGTTTGTATGGGAGCCGCATGGCGAAATGTTAAAGACGGACCAGAATTTGATCAGGTACTAGAAATGGTACGCACTATCAACAAACTTGACATGGAAGTATGTTGCACCTTAGGAATGCTTACTGAAAATCAAGCCAAAAGACTAGCCGAAGCAGGATTATATGCCTACAATCACAATTTAGACACTTCTGAAGAATACTATAAGGAAGTAATTTCAACACGTGGTTTTGAAGACCGTTTACAAACTATAGAAAATGTTCGTAAAACCAATGTAACGGTTTGTAGCGGTGGAATTATTGGAATGGGAGAAAGCATCGAAGATCGCGCAGGAATGCTTGTGGCACTTTCTACATTGAATCCTCAACCAGAATCAGTGCCAATTAATGCTTTAGTTGCTGTTGAAGGAACCCCATTGGAAGAAGAAAAACCAGTTGAAATTTGGGAAATGATTCGAATGGTTGCCACCACCAGAATCGTAATGCCAGAAACCCAAGTTCGTTTATCCGCTGGAAGAATGAATATGAGTAGAGAAGGACAAGCCTTATGTTTCTTTGCTGGAGCGAACTCTATCTTTGCAGGAGATAAACTGTTAACAACACCTAATCCTGATGTAAATGAGGACATGAAAATGTTTGAAATTCTAGGTTTAGAACCTCAAAAACCTTTTATTAAAATTATGCAGCCCGAAACTGTTGAAGCAGAAGACTCTCAATACAATGCGCTTGGAGAAAAACCAAAGTGGTCTAGACCTGGTCATACTATCGAAAGAAATATTGAAGCTGCTGTTAAGAATAAGTAAAAAAATTTTATCATAAATTAAAGCTTTATTAACTTTGCTCTTAGTCTAAAAAACTAAGAGCATTTTTTTTAATTTTTAATTTCCTTTTATGAAGCTGAATCTTACTGAAATTGAACGAGTTGAAACCATTTCAAAAGAGGATTTTTATAACCACTACATTAAAAAACAAAAGCCCTTAGTTATTCAAAAGTTGACCAAAGACTGGCCCGCTTACGAAAAGTGGAACCTCAATTACATCAAAGGTATCGCAGGAGATAAAATAGTTCCTTTGTATGACGACCGTCCTGTGTCCCACAAAGATGGTTTTAATGCCGCACATGCTAGCATGAAAATGGCAGACTACATTGATTTGTTACAATCAAAACCTACAAATTATCGTATTTTTTTATACGATTTAATGAAAGAAGTGCCTATACTACAAAAGGATTTTAAATGGCCTAAAATAGGACTCCGATTAGTAAAACAATTACCAATGTTGTTTTTTGGAGGTGAAAACTCTAAGGTTTTTATGCATTACGATATTGACTATTCCAATATATTACATTTTCATTTTCATGGAAAAAAACAATGTATGCTTTTTGCACCTGACCAAACCCCTTTCCTGTACAAAGTCCCACATGCCTTAATCTCAAGAGAAGATATCGATTTTGACAATCCTGATTTTGATAAATTTCCTGCTTTACAAAAAGCAAAAGGATTAATTACAACTTTAGAACACGGAGAAATGTTATATATGCCAGAAGGTTATTGGCATTATATGAAGTATCTTACCCCAGGATTTTCAATGAGTTTAAGGGCCTTTCCAAGAACAATTCCCAATTTATCAAAAGCAGTATACAATGTTTTCTTTATGCGTTATTTTGACAATGCTATGCGTAAACTAAAAGGACAAGCATGGATTGATTATAAAAACGAAAAAGCCATAAAAGACACCGAAAAAAATTTAGCCTAATTCAACTCCACAATCTCATTGAGAATATCATTGATGGGCAAAAAATCTCTAAAACAAATTCATACGTATTTCTTTTGAATCTACTTGTATTCTTCGTTTTGCTTTGTGCTAAAAAACTTTGCCACAAAAGGATATAATAAAAAACAGGTAAGCCATTGAAGTTTTTTTTGGGAATAAGCTGCAAGTTTTAAACCCTGTAAGGCAAATAAGGACATAGAAGTTTTTAGCTGATTTCCATAAAATAAAAATCTTTTACTTGGTGTTGCTTTTTGGTAAAAAATTGAACCACAAAGTCCACAAAGAATTACCCAAGCCACGCAAACTTGTAACCGATTTACCAATTTATCTGCAAAAGAAAAACCCTTTCAAAGCACTTGTCTCTGAAAGGGTTTTAGTT
>NZ_JBVHCY010000013.1:0-104090 GCF_057922445.1 Flavobacterium sp. UM26
AACTGACAAAGTCCTAATCGGGGCATAAGTAGCTAACTTTGATGGAAGATAAGGTTCACTTTGTCAGTTTGGTTGTTGATTAAAAGTACTCTAAATTTATTTAGCAAATCTAAAGGATGGGAGGGAAAATCCTTTTTATCCCTTTTTCGGGATAAAAAGATTGGAAGGACAGCGGGACTTTGCTGGCTGATATGCCCATTTTTTGCTGCTCCTAAAAACAATGGTGCGTCTTGGGGTGAAATTAATGGTCGCTAATGCTTAAATTTACATTTTATTACACAAAACGATGTCATTATCTCCTTCTTATCAAAAGTTTAAAGACCAAATTGTAGCAGTGCTCGACTCGGGGCGCATAATAACAAATCCTTTGCAAACCTTGGCGTATGGAACGGATGCAAGTTTTTATCGGTTGATTCCGAAGATGGTGCTTTTGGTACATGCTGAAGCCGAAGTGGTGGCGATTATCAAAGCGGCAAATGCCTTGAATATTGCCTTGACGTTTCGAGCTGCAGGAACGAGTTTGTCGGGACAAGCGATAACGGATTCGGTTTTGGTCGTGGCGACACACGGCTGGAAGCATTACGAATTACTAGATGACATGCAAAAGATAAAACTAGAACCCGGAATTGTAGGCGCTAGAGCGAATACTTTTTTGGCACCACACGGACTAAAAATTGGTCCCGACCCAGCTTCTATTGGTGCGGCCATGATTGGCGGAATTGTAGCCAACAATGCCAGTGGAATGTGCTGCGGAACGGCTCAAAATTCCTATAAAACCATTGCAGATATTCGAATTGTTTTGCACGACGGGACAGTCCTTGACACAGCCGATGCGGAAAGTGTGGCTTCGTTTTATGAAACTCAGGCGCATTTAATTGAGGAAATTAAGGACTTAAGAAAAACAATTGTAGCGAATCGAGCTTTGGAGGATCGCATTCGTCAGAAATTTAAAATCAAGAATACTACGGGCTATAGCATCAATGCTTTGGTGGATTACGAAGACCCTATTGAGATTATCAAGCATTTGATGGTGGGCTCTGAAGGGACTTTAGCATTTATCTCTAATGTGACTTTCAAGACGGTTGTGGACGAAAAGCATAAATCTTGCTCGTTGTTGATTTTCAATTCGATTCAGGACGCTTGCAACGCGACGATTTTATTGAAATCAAGTCCCGTTGCCGCAGTAGAATTGCTAGACAGAGATTCCATTCGCTCGGTAGAAAATGACCCTGAAGCACCTGATTATTTTAAAACCTTACACGAAGATGCTTGTGCTTTATTGGTAGAATGTAGAGATAATAATCTTGATGTTTTGAAAATCAAGCAACAACAGGTTCGTGAGCAAATTAGTTCGATTCCAACTTACACGGATTATGAATTCACATCAGATCCCAAACAATATTATTTTAATTGGAAGGCCAGAAAAGGTTTGTTGCCCACGGTAGGCGGTTTGCGAAAAACAGGAACCACTGTTATTATTGAAGACGTAGCTTTTCCGTTACCGCAATTGGCCGAAGCTTGTGTGGCACTAAAAGCCTTATTTAAAAAATACGAATACGATGACGCGGTTTTGTTTGGACATGCGCTAGAAGGGAATTTGCATTTTGTGTTTTCGCAAGATTTCTCGAGTCCTAAGGAAGTGCAGCGCTACGAAGATTTAATGGCCGAATTGGCTATAATTGTTGTGGATCAATTTGGAGGCTCTCTGAAGGCGGAACACGGAACGGGACGTAATATGGCACCTTTTGTGGAAAAAGAATGGGGAGCGGCGGCTTATGATATTATGAAGCGAATAAAGAAGATCTTCGATCCTAAGAATCAAATCAATCCCGATGTTTTGATCAATCCCGATCCAAAAGCGCATTTGAAACACTTAAAACCTTTACCAGAATCTCACGATATCATCGATAAATGTATGGAATGTGGATTCTGTGAACCGCATTGTGTCTCCGAAGGATTGACGCTTTCACCCAGACAACGTATTGTTATTGCCAGAGAAATCAGCCGATTAGAAGCAACGAATGAAGATTCGCAACGATTGGCCGATATTAGAAAAGATGTTAGCTATCAATTGGATGAAACTTGTGCAACGGATGGTTTGTGTGCTTTGGCGTGTCCGGTTCATATTGATACGGGCAAGTTTGTCAAACATTGGCGAGCCGATGCGATTACCGATACGCAAAAGAAAGTGGCGAATTACATTGGTTCAAATATCAGAAGTACCACCGCTATAATGCGATTGGGATTAAAAGGAGTGTCGTTTTTTCACTCAGTTTTTGGGACCAGAATTATGTCTTCGATTTTTAGTGGAATGCATTGGATTTCAAGAGGTACTATTCCAAAATGGATTCCTCAAATTCCGAAAGGAGCGGATAAAATTAAGTAAACGAAATATTGACCGCGAATTCACAAATTGGTTTAAAAAAAGAGTCACTGATTCGCAGATTTTAATTTATGTAAGAATAAAAAATAATCTGCGAATTAGCGGTAAAATAGATTGAATATTAATTCGTGCATTCGTGGCAAAAATAAAGAAAGATGGCTGATTTAAAAGTAGTGTATTTCCCTTCCTGCATCAACCGTGCGATGGGAAAAAACGAATTTCAAAAAGAAGAAGACCTTCAACTCACAGCATTGACGCATCAGTTGTTAGTGCGGGCGGGCTACACCATTATTTATCCAAAAGAATTGGATGCGCATTGTTGTGGAATGCCTTTTTCGAGCAAAGGTTTTACCGAGGTGAATCATAAGCAATCCCAGCTTTTAGAAGCTGACTTGCTTCATGTTTCAGAGAATGGCAAGTATCCTATTTTGTATGATATGAGTCCTTGTTTTTACCATTCCAAAGAAGAATTCACCAGCAATTTGAAAATTGTTGACCCAATTGCCTTTATGTTGGACTTTGTCCTACCCAAATTAACCGTAAAAAAGAAAAAGGAAGCCGTGGCTATTTTTCCCGTTTGTTCGGTTAAAAAAATTGGGAAAATGGACCAATTATTGGCTTTGGCGCAGCAGTGTGCAGAGCAAGTGACGATGATTGACAGTAATTGTTGTGGCTTCGCGGGCGACCGCGGTTTTTTGGTTCCAGCATTGAACGAACACGGACTTAAAGACTTGAAACAGCAAATTCCAATCCACTGCACCCATGGATATTCCACCAGTAGAACCTGTGAAATTGGTTTAGAAAAAGCCAGCGCAATGTCGTTTACCTCTATTTTTTATTTGATTGAAGAAGTGACGCGATAAGCAGAAACGAAAGTTTATAAAGTAAAGAAGCCAGCAATTATGCTGGCTTCTTTGTTATTATCTTTTTTAATTAATTGGTATACGACCCGATATTTGAATAATCCCAAGCTCTAGCTGGAGAAATATTCCATTCAGAATCTAAGGCTGTTGTTCCTTTAGAAACAGCCCAATCTGTATTAGGTTTAGTGACGGTTTTCTTTCTCCAAAAGGTATTATTTCGGGTTTCTGTTGCTTCACCTGAAATAACCCACATAAAATTGTTTCTAGAAGAAGAAGTTGCTGCCGTAACTCTGGCCACTTTTGGACTTCCGAACACATCAATAATTTTATATTTTGCTCCGTTTAAGGTATGTGTACCAGCGGCGTCTTTTTTCAATAAAGCAATGGCGCTATTGCCACTTAGTTGTAGGGGTAGACTTGCGTTTGCATTTGCTGAACTTGTAGTACCCCAAGTAATATCGCTTTTTACCACAGTAGCATCGGCTTGTACAGAGGCGATTACATAGGCTTTCACACTGGGTAAGGAACCTGTTAGGAGCAAGTAATTGTTAGGGTCAGTAAAGGTCCATTCTGCTAAAGTTGACTCGTCAGAGGTGGCTTGGTAACCAATAGCATAGTTCGATAAATCGATAGCATTATCCGTTCCGTTATACAATTCGATATAATGATTTCTTTTAGAATTATCTGTGTTTACAAACGTTGCAATTTCTGAAATCAATAGTTCTTGAAAGTCATTGGTCGGAATGTCTACTTTTTCTTCGGTAAAATCAGAGGAGCATCCGGTGAAGAAAACGATGCTTAGTAAGCTGGTATATAGATATTTTTTCATGATCATAATTTTAGAAGGTTAATTGTATTCCTAAATTGGTATTCCAGTTAGAGGTATTTGTAGGTTCTACTTTTCTATCCACATAAGTGGTGTTTATTCCAATTTTCAACGCATTGTTTTTTAGGTATTTGTTGATGCCGATAGTGTACCAATTTTCTTTTTGAATCAAAGAAGTTGCCGAATCTACTTCTGGTTCAATGAAAGAAACGCGAGTATCAAAAGCCCATCCGCTGCGGGTTACATAAGACGATTGTAAGTTGACACCATATCCCATATTGTATTTTGTAGCCGATGTTTCAGCATTCAATAGAGTAGAAGCGGAGCTGTTGCTGTACAAGTTTTTACCATTTACGGAGGCATTGGTGTATTCACCTATGAAAGAAAATCCTTTGTATTTCACGATAAAATCGGTTACAATTTTACGATAGTCTGCATAGGTGGCTTTACCGTCTTTATCAAAGATTCCTGTGATGATGTTACTACCACTTCCTCGAGCTTCGCTGGCTTTTACATTATAGCTACCAGCCACACCAAAGGCTATTTTTAAGGATGGTTCGTAATACAAATCATGGCTGATAAACGCATTATTTTTGATAAAATCACCGAGAGGCATAATGTCTAAACGACCGCCATACTTTAATCCTGCATTGGTTTGTTCTCCAAAAGCGATTTGACCATCTCCTGTAGTAATCGATACTGAAGGATACAATCTAACGCCTCCAATTGTGAAATTCGTTTCGATGAATAAACCTCCTTCACGTGTTGCCCCCACAAAGTTTTGCATCAGTCCACCATAGGCTATACCGTCATTGGATTGTCCTGCGATGGTTTGTGCAATATTTTGTGCAAATCGTTCGTCTTCAAGTGCCAATCTATTGTTGGTATTGGTTCGTTTTTCTCCAAAGTACAAATAGGCGTTATTTTTATACAAATTCAAGCCTACCCAAGCTTCCAATAGTCCTTTGGTTCCTGTAAAATCAGTAACCAAACCAATTCGTGCTTTGTCATTCAAAAAAGAACCGTTCAAATAGATTCGCGCCATATTGATTGACATTCTGCTGGTATTTTCGGTATCAGTGCCATCATCGGCCTTGTTGAATGCCGCACCAGATTGAATGGTTCCCGATACATTTATTACAGATTTATTTTTTTTACCCAAAGAGATAAAGGTACCTTCTCCGTTTTTATAAATGAAGGTTGAATCTGTTTTTTGGACTTGCTTTACTTCTTGTGCCTTACTATAAGTACCGATAAGTAATAATGCAGCGATGGTATATATAAGTTTTTTTTGCATGATAAATTAATTTTGTAGTTGAACGATTTGACTCAAATTCACGCGTAATAGTCGTAATGTATCGGAATTGGGTAATGATTTTAAAATCTTGTTTTGGTATAACGAATTAGCGCCTTCCGGTTCCAACAAATCGACCACTGTATTCCCCATTTTTTGATGTGCTTTGATTAAAATAGAACCTTTGGGAATGGATAAGGTTTCTTTTTTCAACTCAAATTTGTCGTTGGCCGATGGTACATAGGTTTCTACTTCCATTTCAAATGGTTTTTCAGTAACCGAAAATTCAATTCCAGAAGTTCCTAATACATTGAATAAGGGCTTACTTTTGGTAATAATGACATAGCCCTCAGGTCGTTTTCTAGTTTCTTCTGCAATATGATTGATGTTGTCTTTGGCTAAGAATTTATAAATAGAGTACTCATTGGTACAGGTATTTATGAATTGAAAATTAGATTCAATCATAGTTGGTTTTGAGGCAATGACAATAGCTGTTTTGCCTTGAATCGCTTTTTGATTGGCCTGTTCTACAGTTGATTTTATGTTTTCGGACTCTTTATTGGCAATTTCCAAATAAGACAAAGCGGCCAAAGTGGATGTTTCGATTCTTCTTTTTACGGCTTTTTCTTTCTCGGTCACTCCTCGAATTTCCATCAAAATAGAAATTCTGTTTTGCAAAGCATAATTTGTTGCACTAGAACGAGAGGTTATTCCTCCAATATTTAAGATGACTTGATTGTCCATACGTTGAGAAGTACAATAATTGCGAACGACTCTATTGTTTTTTTCCAATACAGTTTGTGTTGGTTTAACAAAATCATTTTCAATCATTTTTCTAATGTTTTCATCTACATTGAGATTGCCTGAATACAAAAACATCGCATCGTAGGAAGAGGTCAAACAATCATCAATGTCTAAGAAATCTTTTCGTTGTGGGTTATACTCGTGAAAATCTATTACTATATGGGGGTCAAAAGCGTTGATAGCATTTTTGACATTAACAGATTCAGGAACATTGAGTATTCCCAAATTTCGATTCAAATCGGTTTCGTCATTCGAAAATCGGGTTTCATCTTTATGGCCATCTACATTTACTATAGGTACGATTTCTACGATGGCTTTGTCTAAATAGGAACGATAACTAGGATTTTCAAGAATTTCATAAATAGTGTTTAACATCGCATCGGTGCTGATGGGTTCATCTCCGTGCATACTTCCTAAAAAGGTTACGCGAATTTTTTGAGCATCACTTATCTTCCCTTTTTTATTTAATGTAACCAATGGAATCGTGTTGCCTCTTTGCGATTTACCGATGTTAGTAACCGTCATCACTTCAGGGTATTTTAAAGCTAAATTGTCTAGAAACTTAAGCACATTTGCATAGCTGGTATAGTAATCGCTGCCGTTAGTAATGGGCACAGGTAGTTCTTTTTGAGGGTCAGGAAAAAATTTCGAATAGATATCGTTTTCCTGAGCGTTGAGGTGTATGGTAAAAAGAAAACCAACGAATATGATGCATATCTTTTTCATATATGTAAAATTTATTTTTTGAAGGTCCTATATGGTAACGTCTTTTACGTATTGGTGTTTGTTTGCAACAAACCTGTTGTAAGAGGCGATTTCATAGTTACAATTGTATGGTTACCATTATTTGTCCATATAAATAATCATTGGAGCCTCCTTTAATGTTCGATTTTCCTATTTCTGCTTGAATTTTTAAATCGTGACCAGAGAGATACTTGGTGGTTACAAGCGAATAGTTTTTATCGAAGGTATCGAATGAATTAGATACTTGGTCTTGATACAACTGTGTGTATCTTACTCCAAATGACCAATTAGAAGGCAATAAATAGCCGGCTTGAATATTGAATCCCGAACCTAAGTTTAATCTAGATAGTACTCTATTTTTGTTTTCTTCTGGAGTTCCAGTAAATGGTGTGAAGTTTCCAGATAAAGAGAATTCTCCTGCAATGTTGTTGGGTACACTAGCTTGGGTCATAAAATAACTGCCTAAGGAATAAAATCCCTTGTATTTGAACATATAATCCACACCAAATTTTTGATAATCGGGCAAGACAATGTTTTGATTGGCATCTCCGTATAAGTATCTACCTCCGTTGGTACCTTTTGCCGAAGTTTGTCCATCATTATAGCTGTACACGGCTCCAATTACCAATTTAGGTTTTTTTTCTCTTGCTAAATCTTCCATATAAAACTCGCCTAGTTTGGAAAACGCGCCAAACGGTAGATAATCTAAGCGAGCACCATATTTAAACCCACCGTAATTTTTAGACAAACCAGATTGTCCTTCTCCAGTGGTAATAGATAGATAAGGTTTGAATAATTGTCCCGCTACTCTAAATTCTCCTTGGTAGCGAATCCCATAATCAAAAATAGCATCGAAGGCACTAGAAAGCTCACTGCGTTCTATAAAGCCTAATACCTCGCCCTCAATTCTAGTTTCTCTAGAATCCAAGTAATCGGCTCTTAGTCCAAAATTGATGCGATGTCCTTTGATGGGTCGGTATTCGATATAAGCATCTTGAAGTAGATTGTTAAAAGAACGATTTCCCGAGGTCGTACTTTGGTAATCTGAAGCAAAGTTTAAACGAATTCTGTAGTACAATTTTTTGTCGAAAAGATTGCCGCTCACTTTCAAACGAGCTCTTCGGATTCTAAATTGGGAATTCAGGGTCTCGAAATCATCGGAGGTGTTCATTAAAAACAAGGACTGAACACTCTGCGTAATATTCATAGTTGAGCCATTTTCAGAAATGAGATTGATTCCGTCTCCAAGCGTATAATTCCTTTTTAAACGAACAATACTGGAGGTTGCGTCTAAGTTGATTTCCTCATCATTGTCATAATTATCTTTGTCATCATCTTGGGCATAAGCAGTAGTTCCAAAGACAAAACATAACAAGACCAAGAGGTAATGATTTAGTTTTGTTACCTTCATAGTGCAGATTTTAATTGTTTTTTGTTTCAAAATTTCCATAAACAAGGATGTCTCCATCTTTCATCATTTGTTTACCTCTTGCAATTACATCTGTTAGTTGTAAATCTTGAGTGAAAGCACAAAAATCGGCGTCGAAACCTACTTTTATACTTCCTTTATGTTTTAAAGCTAAATTTTTGGCGGGATTACTAGTGATTAGTTTAAAGGCTTGTTCGATGGGTAATTTTCCTTCTTGCACTAATAACACGACTTGTTTTAAATTCAAATGAATAGGTGCTTTTTTGAATCCGATAGTAACGCCTTGTTCGTTGACAATTCCGATACCAGCATTGCCATCACTACTAAAGGTCATCTTGTCTATCGATACCCCTTTTTCTAGAGCATATAGCACCGATTTGTAAGGGTCTGTATATTTTGTTCCGCCTGAAGTAATGTCTATCATACCACCTAATTTGGCAAACTCAATGGCTTGTTCAAACAATGGAAGGGTACGACCCACGTGCGTTGGAGAAATATGTTCGATTGGGAATTCGTATTTTTGAACTAGTTCTAACAAAACATCCATTCTAGAACTAAGTGCGCCCAGATGGATATGAAGAATCCCTTTTTTTCCAGCGATTAAGCCTCCTACGCGTACTTGTTTCAATTCACGAAGTAAATCAATAGCTTCAGGATACGAAGACCTTTCATCACTTATCGCTACTTTACAACCCACGACTTTGTCGATAAAAATCATATCGTCTTGAATAGATTGAGTAAAGGTAACCGCATCCAAACCAAAATAACTGGTCAAGATATACGACGAAATGCCTTCGGATTCTAAAGATTTGGCTTTCGCATATAAGGTTTTGATACTTCTAGCGCTTCCATCGGTACCTAGTAACCCTACCACAGTTGTCGTACCACAAGCAATAAATTCGCTTAACATAATTTCTGGCGTCATAGAACCAAAGCCATGTTTACCACCTGCGCCAGTAATGTGCACATGTTGGTCGATTAAACCTGGGGTTAGGATTTTGCCTTTCAAATCAATCACCTCGGAGAACAGCGTCGAAACGTCAATAGTATCCTCGATGGCAACTATTTTTTCTCCAGCAATTAGAATGTCTTTTTTGCCTAAAAATTCTGGGGCATAAACGGTAGCGTTTTGAATAAGTTTTAACATAGCTATAATATAAAGTGGTGAATAAGCATTACTAGTAAAGCAACAACAAACGGAATGGCATTGCGTTTGGCAATATCAAAAGGGGAAACTTTGGCGATTTCTGAGGTTGATAACAGCACCCCCGAAATGGGAGAAACCGTTCTACCCATCGATGCTGCGAATTCCATTGGTAAAATCATATGTGTGGTAGAAACAGCCAATTCTCCGGTAAGTTTTGGAACCAAAGGGCCAAAGGCAAAAAAGGCAGCATTACCACTTCCCATTAAAATTGAAGCTAAGAAAATCATCAGCGCCATCACAATACTAATCCCATCAGCGCCCAAACCAAGACTTTGTGAACTGCTAATTAATCCATCAATGAACATTAAACTTATTAATCCTTTGGAAAAAATTTCGGCAGCAATGATTAGGGTCACCACCGATTTAAAAATGTCTCCCATTCCGTTAAAGAAAAGCTTCAAGGAATTAAAAACTACTTTGACATCTCTGGTTCTTACCGCTTCAAACACGAGTCCGACGAACACACAAAAAATCATAACCATTGTCGTATTCACGTGTATTGGAGTTTCGAAGAATTGGAACAAATCTGAAAATACCAATAAAATAATAAGGGGTAAAACAGGAATGATAGCATAAAAAACAGGTACTTTCAATTCTATTTCTTTAGTTTCAACAGTAGTAACCTCTACCTTCATTTTTTTGTCATAATACTTGTTGACAAAATAATAGGTGATCATTAAGGCTATAGTTAAGGGTATCATCAAAGGAATTTGAGAGCCAAAAAAGTGAGATACGGAATTGGTTTCGATAATTTTAACGGAGCGTGCCGTAATTACCGAGGCAGGACCAACCCCAAAAGCCGTACAAGCCGTAATCACCGAAGCTGCAGAAAGCCGACTTACTCCTAAATTCACCATAATAGGAAAAATAGAAGCCATCAATAAAAGGGCTAGACCAGCAGCTGATGGAATACAAATAAAAAGAAATTGCCCAATGGGAATCACCATCGAGGCAATAATGTAAGGGTATTTTTTGAGTAAAGAAAGCGGTTTCATAGCCAGATAAACCAAGGCATCCGAAGCGCCAATTTTATCAATAAAGGCTACGAATCCACCAATTGCCATAATCATCAAACCCACATTAGCATTGGTTTGGCTAAAGGCAATATTTATATATTCAAAAATATCAAAGAATGCAGAACCAGTAGGTTTGTCTAATTTCGGCATTTCAAAACCAAAGACAGAAGCTATGCCCAGCATCAACAATCCGCTGATGAGAAGTACAGCATGTGCATAATAGTTTTTGATTAATAACCTCGCCACGACCGCAATAAAGAATATTGCAATTAAAGAACCTGCTAGTATCATAAAATTTGATTTAAAATGTTAGAACGCATTGATTTTGTGTCACATACCTTTCATAAAGGTATAAATTAATCAAATGCAAATACTACTGACAAATAAAATTTATTGCTGTAAAGTGTTTATGTATCAGGGTAATGTATGTTTTTTACAAAATTAAATAGTAGTTCTAGGGACATTTATGATATATGTCACGGTATTGAGAATTTAGGATAGGTTTAACTCGTCTTGTTAATTTTGGGTTAACGACTAAGTGAAAGGCTTTACCTTGGTTTTAAGGCTTAAAAAAAATGGATGTGAGTTATAAATTGTAAACAAAAAACCCAAAGTCAAAAGCAGTTTCCTAATTTTGATTTTGGGTTAAAAAGTTGTTCAAGTATGTCTAAAAAAGCTAGTAGTTAAAGCGCTTAAATGCTTCTATGGCTTCATATTCTGCTAGACCTAATTGGTCATACAATTGAGCTGTTTTTTTATTTCTGTCTTCGGCTCGTACCCAGAATTCTCTAGAATCATTCCCTTGAAACATTACTCTATCTTTCTGCGATTGATGGTACAAAATGGCCTGTCGTTTTAGTAGTACTTCGTCTGGACTTAAGGGAACGGCCATGTCTATTTCGTGTAGCTCCCATTCATGCCACGCACCTCGGTACAACCATAACCAACAGGCTTTCATAAAAGGCTCTGATTTTAAGGCTTTCATAGCAGCAAAAATAGCATTAAGGCATACTTCATGCGTTCCGTGTGGGTCGGCAAGGTCACCAGCAGCAAAGACCTGATGTGGTTGAATGCGTGTGATGATTTCTTTTACAATAGCAATGTCTTCAGTCCCCAATGGATTTTTTTGAACCTTTCCCGTTTCATAAAATGGTAAATCCAAAAAATGTACATTTTCATCTTTTAGACCAATATATCTCACAGCTGCATAGGATTCTCTTCTACGTATAAGTCCTTTTAACTGGCGAACTTCTTCCGAATCGATGGCGCCTTTTGATTTTGTTTTTATGGTATTTATAACCGATCGAAAATGGATATCTGTAGCGTTTTTGTCTGTAAAATCATGAGCCACTTCAGCAAATTTTAGTGCTTCATCATCTGTGACAGCAATATTACCGGAAGTTTGATAGACTACGTGAACATCATGTCCTTGTTGGATTAATTTTGCCAAAGTACCTCCCATAGAAATGACATCATCATCAGGATGTGGGCTAAAGAGGAGTACTCTTTTTTGGGAAGGTTCAGAACGTTCGGGTCTGTAGGTGTCCTCAGTATTAGGTTTTCCTCCTGGCCATCCCGTGATGGTATGTTGTAAAACATTGAACATGTTAATATTCAGATCGTATGCAGATTTTCCTGCTGCCAAAAGATCAGACATTCCATTATTATTGTAATCTCTATCTGTGAGTTTGAGAATTGATTTTTGAGTGTGTTGGCAAAGCCAAACAATGGCTTTCTTTTTTAGCTCTTCTGTCCAAAGGCATTCTCCAACCAGCCAAGGTGTTTCTAATCTTGTTAGTTCAGCTGCGGCACTTTGGTCTAAAACAAAAGTTGTATTCGAATGATGTTGTAAAAACGTGGCGGGAACTTCGGTGCTAATTTCACCTTGAATGGTTCTTTTTACGATAGCGGCTTTGTTTTGTCCCCAAGCCAATAATACAATTCTTTTGGATCGCAAAATAGTAGCTACTCCCATCGTTATCGCTTTTTTGGGAACATTATTAATGCCATTAAAATCGCCCGAAGCGTCTACTTTGGTAATATAATCCAGCGTAATGATTCTAGTTCCAGAGTTGATGTGAGATCCAGGTTCATTAAACCCGACATGGCCAGTTCTTCCAATTCCTAATAATTGAAAATCTAAACCTCCTGCCTTTTTAATTTTCATCTCGTAATCAATGCAGTATTGATTAATATATTCTAAAGGAATGGTACCCTCGGGAATGTTAATGTTTTCAGGTAGAATATCTACATGGTTAAAGAGATGTTGATGCATAAAGTAATGATAACTTTGAACACTTTCCTTGGGCATCGGATAGTATTCGTCTAAGTTGAAGGTGATTACATTGGCAAAACTTAAGCCTTCTTCTTTGTGCATTCGTACTAATTCCTGATACACTTTGATAGGCGAGGAACCCGTGGCCAATCCAAGGACACATTTTTTATGCTTTTCTTGTTTGTAGCGAATCAAATCGGCAATTTCTTGTGCGACTAAAATAGAGGCTTCGGAAGCATTTTTAAAGATGACATTGTGAATTTTTTCAAAACGGGTGTCTTCAAACTGACCTGCAGGTTGGTAACTAATGGGTGATTTTGGTTTGGATACTATTTCCATAATTCTGATATATTTTTAACTGTTTACTATTCTGTTAATGAACTTGATGAGGGATTAGAACGAGTTATTCATTACAATACTAATGCCCTTACTTCTGAGAAATCAGGAGTACAACAAAGAAAACTTGCGGGAAATCCGGGTTTGATTTTACCTAATTGATTTTCCATTTTTATGGCTTTTGCTACACGTGAAGTGCCCATTTTTATGGCTTCATCTACTTCAATATTCAAATGTTGTATGGCATTTCGAATGGCTTCTTCCATAGATATACTGGCACCTGCCAAATTGCCTTCATCATTGCGGTAGAAACCATTGTCGAGATGCGCATCAAAATTTTCCCATTTAAAATTTTCTACTTTTCGGCCTAAAAAAGCGGCATCTGTAATCAAAAACAGCTTGTTTTTTTTTAAGGCATAAGCTATTCGAGCTGCGGCATAATCGCAATGTGCACCATCCAAAATAATGGGCGCATAAATGGTGTCGTTTTCAAAAACAGCACCTACTAAGCCTGGCTCTCTATGTCCAAATTGTGTCATAGCATTGAATAAATGTGTCACTAATTGTATGCCTTTTGAAAAATAATATTGCGCTTCTTGATAGGTCATGGTAGAATGTCCGGCCGAGAGTACGATACCACTTTCTAAAAGCAAGTCTAATTGATCTTCGGTAAAACACTCTGGGGCAATCGTCATTACTTTTATGATGTCTTTCCCGTATTTGATGATTTCTTCAAGTTCGGTAGTAGTAGGTTTTCGAACCTGATTTACGCTATGAGCTCCCCGTTTTAAAGGATTCAAAAAAGGTCCTTCTAAGTGCATGCCTAACACGCCGTTGTTATGTTTGTTTTTATAAGATCGGATGGCTTCAATGCCTTGTAAAATGGTTTCTTTTGAGGAAGAAATCAAACAAGGAAGGGTATGCGTAGTGCCATATTTCAAGCTTGTTTCATAAATGTCTTGTAGGGTTTCTTCTGTTGGATACTGACTAAAATAAAATTTTTCACCACCATTAACTTGAATATCAATGGCGCCAGCCGATAGGTGATTCCCTTTCAAATCTATCAGTTCAGCGTGTTGCGGAATTTCATTTTGAATGGAAAGGATAACTCCGTTTTCGATAATGACGACACTATCTTTTAGTACTTCATCTCCAGTATGAATCATTCCGTTTAGTAGTGCTTTTTTCATAGTGGTGTTTTGTTTTTCTATCTTTAAAACACTCTCAATGTCAAATCAAGAGTGTTTTTAACAGTGGTTTTTGAGTTAATTTTTAATTACTTTTTGAGCAACAATTTTATGACCATCATTAATTTTTATGGTGTAAACTCCTTTACTTAAATGTGCTAGAGAAAGGCTGGTTTCTTTTTCATTATTCTTCAAAGAGACAGTGTTTACTACTTGGCCATTCGAATTGAATAAGGAAAGAGTTAAGGGGGCTATTGCATTTTCAACTTTTATATGCAACAGGTCCGAGGTTGGATTCGGATAGAAGGTGATGTTAAAGTTTAATTCTTTGTCTTGATTTGTAGTTACAGTCTTTTTTGATGCGGAAGTTGCAGATTTTGCTGCATTAGGAACAAAGGTGTCTGTCCCATTGGTTAACCAATTCAAACTAAAGCGTACAAAATACATTTGATAGGTTGAACTTTCTCCATTTTCATAATAAATTCCCATAGTACCATCTGGCAAAACGGTGATGCTTGAATAGGCAGAAGCGCCAGAGAAAATGGTTTTACGTATCGGCCAAGAAGCTCCTTCGTCAGTACTCATCAATACCGAAACATTGGTTCTGTTACCTGCAAATGGTATGGTGTGTAACAAACGATTTTTGTCATAACCATCAAGTGTTGAGGTATAACGTATGATGTCACCGTCACAATTTGGATCGGTAATATCGGTTTGATTGTAAGGAGTACCCCAAGTTTGTCCTTTATCTGTAGAAATATTGAATCTTCGGGTGCCAGCATTGCGAATGCTCATCAATAAATTACCATTGTTCAATTCTACCAATTTGGCTTCGTCTCCTCCTATTTCTGCTTTGGCAGTAGAAACGGTCCACGTAGTACCACCATCAGAACTAGACATTGAGTAGTTATTTATGGTGCTTGTTTCGTCTCTAACAACAAGAGCAATTACTATAGTACCGTCGCGCATTTGTAATTGTCTACCGGAACCAATAAATACTCCTTTCCAATTTTGAGTAATTGGATTGCTACATCCAGCACCATAGATTTGATTAGTAATATCAATAGGAGCTCCCCAAGTGATTCCATTATCTGTACTTTTACAATACTTGATTTTTATAGGATTTGCAGCAGTGGATGAAAAAAATCCTTTTTCGGCCACAAAAAAGCAAAGTAGATTTCCTGTGGGTTTGTCTAATACAAAGGCACAATCTCCTGCTCCTATTGGGGCTCCAAAATTTGCAATAGTTACAGGAGCAGACCAAGTTTTACCATTATCTGTACTGCGACGTATTACGGGATCAATTTTAGCTGATAAATCACCTGCTCCATTCCATCTTTTATCTGTGGCTGTAACCAATGAACCATCGGCAGCTGTAATGATGGCAGGAATGCGATAACTAGCTGCGCCAGCATCACCGGGTGTAAATAATAGTGTATTTGACAATAAAATAACTCGATTACCCGCTACACTACTAGCAGTCGTAGGATAAATTGTTGCATTGGCTACGATAGATTCGCAAGTAGCATCTAGTAAATTTCCTTCGCTAGCCCCTGTAGCAATATCATAAGCAATCCAAAAATAGTTATCGCCAGAAACCAATGTTTGATTACCATTTACAATTAAATTTCCAGAAGAGGGTGTTATGCTTCCAAATAAGATTGCTGTTGTTGGATTAAAACTGGCTGAACTACCACTTGAATAGATTTTGATGTTGGTAACATCCGCTATAGATGTAGTTCCCGCCATAGTGAAGTTTAAGGCATTTACGGTTAGTGGATTAATGGTGCCACTGGTAGCAACTTTTACCGCAATAATGCGTTGGTCTGTATCTCCAATCCCAGTTGGTACTACCGTCTGTACTAATGAGACCGAGTTGATTTGCATCGTATTCGTTTGGGCAATTACAGAAGCGCCACCATTTAATGTTCCCGGATGATTACGACCAGAGATGTCGGGTACAGTATTTCCACTCACATTTTCAAAATCCCAGGCGGCTAAAAGTAAGGGTTCGTTACCAATGATTACTGCGGTTTTATCAGCCAAAACATCCGTTGCATTCATAGCTTTTCCCCAAAAACGAATGTCGTCTATTTGTCCATTCAGAAAATAGGAAAGCGTGCTTATGGTTCCGAAAAATAGATTTCCAGTATTAATAACGGTATTGGTTCCCCCAATATTAGCAGTTGTTTTGGTTTGTTGCAGAAGACCGTCTACATATATTTTACAACTTGTAGTAGCTACATCTACAACCATAGCAAGATGATGCCATACATTGTCTGAAATAGATGAGGTTCCATAAGGAGGACCAGCTGCACCTGCACTGGTGGTTAGATTGACGCCAAACTGACCACCTCCTGAAGAGGAATTATTAATAAATTCATAGCCAACTCCACTTCCTCCGGGTCTTTTACTCAGGATGCGTTTAGAAAAGTCAGCTGTTTTTACACGGCAGGTTATCGTCAAACTTTGACCAGCGGCGAGATTTAAATCAGGATGATTAACAACCGACATATAATCGTTTATTCCATCCAAATTTAAAACCATAGGAAATGCATTTGAGGTAGTTGGACTGCCAAATAAAGTTCCAGGATGATTATTTCCAGAAACATCTGGCACAGTGGTGCCTGTAATGTTTTCAAAATCCCATGCTCCCAATAAATTCGTTGTAGGGCCAGTAATTGTTGCAGTCATGTCCGACTGTAATTCAGCAGGAGTCATGGCAGTATTCCAAATACGTACATTGTCTATTTGTCCTGCCCATTTGAAACTTTTGTTACTGTCTGAAGTGGCGCCAACAATAAAGTCCAAAGCATTAGAGAAATCGGAAGTCACAGAGGTAAATGTCTTGCCCGTGTTAACCAATACACCATCTAAGTAACCATATACTGTTCGTGTACTGGTTGCATCCAGTACTAAGGCTACATGATGCCATGTTCCGTCTGCAATTGTTAAGGTTGAATAACCAGCGGTACTGATATTATTAGGTGTTCCTGTTCCGCTCATATTCATTGCAAATTTGCCTGCGTTGGATCCGTTTCCCGTCCAGAACTCGTATCCATTTCCAGAAGTTCCTGCTCTTTTGGCAAAAATTCTTGGAGTTCCTGTGCTGGTTGTGGTTTTTACCCAGCAAGTGACCGTTTTGTTTTGGCCTGATCCAAAGTCAAGATCCGGATGATCTGCTACCGACATATAGGTGTTGACCCCATCTAAATTTAAAACTTTGCCGCTTTGAGCATATAGATTAAAACCTAAAACAAAACAACAAAACAAAAAGAACTTGTGTAATCCATTTTTCATAATCTGTGGTATTTAGTTACTAGTAAAAATTAAATTATATGCTTTTCTTGAAGAATTTAGTTGTAGTAGATCTCGAATGTTGATTCTGGATAAAAGACCTATCTTTTCAAATACTCCTCTAAAATCTGAAGGCAATACCATTCTTGTCGGGGTAAATGGAATGGCCCTTTGTACAAGTTTCCTTTGGCGGTTTGAGCAATGGTTCCGTCGCGATGTAAGTAACCAAACCATTCGCCATTTTGAGCATCATGGAATTTTTCATAGGCATACTCATGCACCATTTTGTGCCATTGTGCATATTTCTCATTTCCTGTCATCGTGAAAGCTAATAAAGTAGCGATAATTACTTCGTTATGAGGCCACCAGAATTTCATGTCCTGCCAATATTCTTGAACGGGTTTATCGTACACATCTTTGTAATAAAGAATGCCTCCATGTTCTTTATCCCATCCGCGTTCCCACATATAATCTAGCATCTTGCAGCCTAAGTCAATTAAATGGGGATCGTTGTTGCGGTATTTGGCTTCGTGCAAGATAAACCAAGCACCTTCGATTGCATGACCGGGATTTAGGGTGCGACCATCAATGTGATCGATGATACTTCCGTCGGGTGCCACTTGTTCCATTACACATCGAATGTCATCTTTTACAAAATCGCGTTCAATTTCATCAATCCATTTACTAATCCATTCATCGCAGCGAGGATCACCAATCGTTTCTCGTAATTGTTGAGCTGTATTGATCATAATCATAGGAACTCCAATCCCTTTGGATGGTCGGGTTGAGGTATATTTGGGTTGTAATAACCCAGGAGTTGTTGCGTATGTTATACATTTTCCAAATAAAAAACGAGCTTTTTCAGCAACAGCTTCATCCCCGCTCGCTTTTGCGTAAGCTGCCATAGCAATCACTGCAAAGGTTTCCGAAAAGAAATACCGTCTTTTTCGAATCGGTTGTCCCTCGCGAGTGACGTGAAAAAACATTTGTCCATCATTGTCAAAGCAATAGTTGTTCAAAAAATCTACCCCATATTTTGATGCCTCTAACCATTCTTTTTTGGGTTCAACCGTTGCATAAAGGGTGGCCAATAACCAAGAAGCGCGACCCTGAATCCAGACTGCTTTATCGTCATCAATCAAACTTCCATCGTGATCACGCATCAGTAAGAACCCGCCAAATTGGGTGTCTATCGAGCGAGGAAACCAAAAAGGGATTGTATCGTGTAATAATTGGTTTTGATAAAATTCTTTTAAGTTTTGAAGTTCTGTTTTTGAATAGCTCATTTTTATTATTTAATTATTGTCATTTATTTTTTTGATTATATTCACTTACGTAATTCGGATATGCCTAAAGAACATCCAGCGAAAAAGTGGAACAAGGCAATCCTTCTTCATTGATTAAATTGGCATTTGTAAAAGGTTTCCAAGCATACAATACTGATTGAATAGTTGTTCCTTTCGGTTGGAATATCACCACTTGATTGCCCATAATCTTCGCTTCAACGGCTATGTGTTCCCCAGTTTTTGATACGATTTCAAATCCTTTTAGGGGTTGTTGTTCTTTGGTCATCAGTTTTTTAACAGAGGCAAAAGAAATCCATAACGCATCGTCTTTTAGTGTTACTTTTACGGGTATTGGTCCATAAGCGACGATGTCTTTTTTATAGGTTTCCTTCAAAGCTATTCTGGCTAGTCGGTCACCGATTTCTTTTTTTTGTATTGGATGTACGTCTTTTTCATCACCATAATCCATACTTACTGCCATAGCACAATTGGGTATTTTTAAAGACAAGCTACTTTGCATCGCTCTGAATTCTGGCCAGGAAGGACGATCGATGCTAGAAAGTTGTACAAAATAAAAAGGGAAATTGGCCTTCCAAGCCTTACGCCAACTTGCTACCATTATCGGAAACAAATGTTCGTACCAATTGGTATTGTGTGCATTGCTTTCGCCTTGGTACCAAAGTACCCCTTTGATAGGAAAGGATGTAACGTTTTTAATTCCTGCCTCAAAATTGTAGCAGGGTTCGTAGGGATGACGCTGTTTGGGATTTGTACTATTTTTTAAATTTATATCGGCTCTTTCTCTTACCCAAGGCATCAAAAAATCTGATTTGCGCCAGTTGTACAAAACATCTACTGCTTTGTTGTCGTGTTCCAAAGTGTAACGATCTATCCAAGATTCAATGGGAGAGCCACCCACGGCTACTTGTATCAACCCGATAGGGATGGTTTCCTCTTGGATAATTTTTTTCCCGAAGTAATAGGCAATTGCCGAGAAATCTTTGGCTGTAACAGAGTCGCATACTGTCCAATTTCCTGAGAAATAATTCAGTTGATTGGTTTTGGCCAAGGTTAGAGAGTCCCAAGCGAATTCATTGGTTTCTTGTATGGGTTGGTAATGAAAAAAACGCAATTGTGTATTGGCTTTCGCTAATGCAACTTCGGCTTTTCCGTTTTCTGATTTTTTGAGTGGGAACGCCATATTGGATTGTCCAGAGCACAACCAAACATCACCTAAGAGGATGTTTTTCAAAGTAATACTTTTAGTTTTGGTTTTTGCTTGTATTTCAAATGGTCCTCCATGAGGCATAGCCGGAAATTGAACCTTCCATTTGCCATTAACATCGGTTACTACAGTTCTTTTTTGAGAATGAAACACCACTTCAACTTGATCTCCCGCATTGGCTTTTCCATAAATAGGAATAGGTTGTTGGCGTTGCAAAACCATATTGTCTGTAAAAACAGGCGCCAAAGCCAAATCGCCAAAGTTGCCACTGATGGCGGAATATACTGTAGTCGCCAAAATCGTAGCGCCTTCTTTGGAAGGATGTAAAGCATCTGGGAAAAGGTCTGGGCGTGAGGATAACTTTTCGTGTAAATCAATTAACGAAACTTCATTTGCTTGGGCAACGTGTTCGATCTGTGATTGGATTTCCCAAAACCATTCTCTTGTGCCCGATTTGAAACGAGGATGTTCGTTAAAAATTGGACTCATCCTGCAGATGAATACTTTTATTTTTGGATTTTGTTGCTTTAAATTGGTTATTAGTTCACTATAGTTGCTTTGAAAATCTTGATTGTAATTGGGCCAATTTCGAGGGTCGGTATCGTTGAGTCCCAAATGGATAATAGCAATATCTGGACGATAGGCGATTGCTTCTTTGTATTCGTTGGTTTTAAAATAGGGTTTGTGTCCTTTCTTTAAAAGTGTTGCACCACTATGACCAAAGTTTTTTACCTCATACTCTTTTCCCAATAAGGATTGTAAGACAGACGGATAGGCCTCCGATGTTGGATTCCCTAATAAATACCCTGCCGTAACAGAATCGCCCATACAAGCCACTTTGGTTTGTGCGAAACTCACATCAATGTACCAAAACAGCAGTAGGAAAAATAGACAATATGATTTTTTCATAGAAAGCATAGTTTTTTTTAAAATAATCTACCGAGACGAAAAGTGAATCTCGCCTCAGTAGATGCAACAACCAAATTTCAACTTAACAATTCAAATCAAATACGATATTATTTAGGCTTCACAAAAATCATTAACCTCAGGCTGTAAGAAGCTAAGCTGTACAAGCAAAGCCAAAACGACTATAGCAGCCATCATTGCAAAGCCAAAACCTAGAGTTCCATCGTCAGCATATTTTCCTAAAACAGAAGTTACTATAGCGCCACAACCTACGCCTGTCATATTTAAAACACCATAAGCAGTAGCTCTGTGTTTTGAGGATACAAACTGACAGAGGATGGGCATATTATTAGCATCGAACATACCATATCCTACACCAAAACAAAGACCTGCACAAACAATAGCCACGATTGAATTTCCAAATCCAATGAATAACAAGGCTGGGATGGTTAAACTCAATCCAATGGCACTGGTATAAATTCTTCCTTTAATGTTTTTTTGTACCCATCTATCCGAAAGTACTCCTCCAAAGAGTACTCCAAGTAATGAGGAAATGGAGATGGTTATGGTAGCCAATGGTCCAGCTTGTTCCATGGCGATTCCTAAATTTTCAGAAAGTAAAGTGGGCAACCAATTTTTAGTGGCCCAGCCCGGTAGGCTTATCGTAGCAAAAAAGAAGAGAATAATCCAAAAGGAAAGATTAGAAAAGAGTAATGCTAATCCTTTTAAAACGGCTATTTTTTCTGAAGGAGAGTCATTTTTTATTTCAGTTTTGGTACGTGTAGTAATTTTTATTTCAGCCAAAAAGAAGATTAAAATCACTGCATACACAATGCCAATCAATCCAAAATAGTGAAAAGTAGTGTGCCAAGAGTAAGCGCCGGCAATGGTAGCACCAAAACCACCTAAAGCCGATCCCACATAAAGACCTGTCATATGAATTCCGATGGCCAAGGATCTGGATTTTTGTTGATGATAATCGGCAATAAGGGACAATCCCGCTGGTATGTACAATGCTTCGCTAACTCCCATTAAGGCTCTTAGCCAATAGACTTGTTGATAACTTGTAGCATATCCCATAGCATATGTTACTAATGACCAAACAAACAAACTGCCTACAATTAACCATTTTCGGTTCATTTTATCAGCAATAATGCCCGATATAGGACTCATCAATGCATAGATCCAAAGAAAGATGGCCATTAAGTGACCAAAATTTTCTCCAGAAACCAATTCAGGGATGTCTTGTTCCATAGAGGGTCGCATCGTGGCGAGCATTTGCCTGTCCATATAATTGAGCAATGCCACAAACCAGAGAAGGGCTACCACTATCCAAGGATAATATTTTGAGTTTTTCATATATGTAAAAGTTATTTGTCAGCGGTCATATATGGTATCGCCTTTTACTTATAGGAGTTTGTTTGCAACAAACCTTTTGTTTATGGCGATTTCATAAAAGAATCATTACTGTATTTTATAAATCACGAAACTTCTTTGTAGAAGAGCTATTGATTTTATTCTGTTATCTTTCCAATCATTATGTTAGGTGTTCGAACACCAGGTTTTATCTCGCCATTGGATAAAACAATAGCTTCTTCCCACAAACAGGCATTGGTAGTTACAGGAGTAAGGAAGGGTAATTCAGCTATTTTTTCCCAAGAATCAGTAATCGTGTCGTAGGTTAGAACTCCTTTATAAAAACCTTGATGCTGGGTAACGAGTTCGTTTTTTTTGGCTATTAATACTTCTTTCTCCTTTGTAGTTTCGGCAAGAGCTATTTTTGATAAGTAGGTTTCTATTCGATGAAAAATTTCACCGTTGTCACCACCTAGAAGTAGAATTTTACTTTTGCCTAGAGGAACAGCAGCTCCTGCGGAATAATTCATAATTGTTTTTCCGTCATTTATAGAGGCTACTTCTTTCCATTGTTGCTGGTTGAAGTTGTATGAAAAAGAAGTACTGTGTAATTCGCTAATTCCTGAAACTGTTTTGGTTCTTCCTCCAAAAACAAAAAGACACGGACCTTCCTTTGTCTCTTGGACTACCGCAGTAGCATTGGCTAATGCCAAAGGAAGATCGGCCAATCTTTTCCATTGCAAATGCGTTTCATTCAAGTTTAAGCTATAGAAATCTTTGGAGGAATTTTGTGTTTCATCTCCACCTACGGCATACAGTACTTTTTCGTAATTGCTTAAAGCGATGTTTGATAGTGCTTTGGGCAAATCTGGAAGATGATAGAAAGTGACTTCATTTTTTGCCTTTCCCCATTTTAAAAGATATCCTTTTTTAGAATAACCATTTTTATTTTCTCCTCCCACATAAGCCACTCCTAAGTCTGTAGAAGTAACACCACAATAGGCTATAGGTTCGGGCAAATATGAATCAATTTCGGAATTCCAAACATAATTCTTGCCTTTCTTTTCAAGTAGTTGTATGGTGTTATAGTACTTTTTGGTTCCTCCTTCCCACGGCATTTTTTCAGGAAAATTTGCACCACCCGCCACAATAAAAGCATCTTTGTGTACGCCGTTTATGGCACCTGCAAAACCTAGTAATGGCTTTCCTTCATGGTCTTGCATTTGTGCTGCTGTTTCCCATTCTATGTTAGGATTTTGTTTTGTTTGAGCAAAAAGTGAAGCGCTATTTGGCATGATTATTAGGATTAGTGTGAAACAAAAGAGTTGATTTCTTATCGTTTTCATTTTTAATCGACGCTATTAATTCGATTTAAAGCTTTTAAAATCTAAACTTTGCACATCTTTTTGAAAGTCTTCAAATTGGGATGAGGTCATGTTTTTTACGGGTAATCTGAAATCTCCTAGGTTTAATCCTGTGACTTTCATATATGATTTTCCAACAGAAATTCCGCCATATTTTCCTAGCAATCGAATCATATTGATGGATTTTTGCTGCAATTCTCTAGCCTTTATTAGGTTGTTGGTTTCGAAGGCTGCTATTAAATCATGGTATAAAGGCGCTGCATAATTAAAGGTACTTCCTACGGCTCCTTTTGCTCCTAATACTAAAGCTGAAAGCATATTTTCATCACGTCCCCAAAGCATGTCATATTTTCCTTCTTTATAACTCATACAGCTTTGAAAGTCCATAAAATCTTCGTGTGTGTATTTTATTCCTGCAAAATTGTCGAGTTTACCATCCAAGGCTTGTACCAAATCAAACATTGGAATGTTTACTCCAGTTAATACTGGAATATGATAGTAATACAAAGGCATATTTGGCACACTTTCACCTACCATAATACAAGCTTGTGCCAGCATCTCTACATTGGCAGGTTTGAAGTAAAATGGAGCCGTCAGCGAAACAGCATAAAGCCCTATTTCATAAGCATGTTTGGCCAAATCAATACAATCGTTTAAGCAGGTACCGCCTAGGAAAACCATTACCTTAAAATCAGCATCGTGATTAGAACAATCGGCCCAAGCTTGTGCAACCGCTTTTTTTTCTTCTAGTGTTAATGAAACACCTTCTCCTGTAGATCCGTTGATAAAAACACCGGTAACTTTATTGCGTTTTAAAAAAGAATAATATTCGGGTATGCGACTACAATCTAATTGACCATTAGCATCAAAAGGAGTAAATGGAGCGGCTATAAGCCCTTGTAAATGAGTTGTTTTCATGATTTTTTTAATCTTAATAATGGAGTGTAAAAGACCAAGCCGAACTATATTCATAGTCGACTCAGTCATTTTTCAGTAAAAAAGGGTTTAGCAGTCCTTAATTTTGTTTAATCTTTGGATTGTAGTTGATGGTGTTTTGAGAAATTGGGAATAAGATGGATTTCCCAGCCATTGATGGTACCCAAGATGTTTTGTTAAAACGTACCAAATCCCACCAAGCTTTTCCTTCAAAAGCTAATTCTTTTAAACGTTCATTCAATATGGCATCGTCGTTTGCGGCTTGAGTGCCATTAGTGAATGAAGCAGTTGCGTCTGCTCGTTGCATAACAAGATTCATCTCGGTGGTTGGATCTTGACCCAAAGCGTTTTTGATTTCGGCCTTCATCAAAAGAATATCTGCCCATCTGTAGATGATGATATCACTAGTAAATCTTCTTAAAGATCCATCAACTGTACCGTTATACTTCATTAAACCAGTCACTACATCGGCTGTATTGGCAGTATTTCTTAAGGTTAAGAAAGTAGCATCTTTTCTAGTGTCTGTAGCCGAAAAAGTAAAGCGAGAAGTATCGGGCTGTACTCTAGAAATCCCTGCGTTTCCAGAACCAGAACCTAAAGTCCCGAACAGAGCAGTAGCTGCTGAGGCAGTCGCACCAGAAAAGTCCGCTGGACCCACATACATAAAAGAATTCCAATTGTCTTGTAAATTTGAAGTAACATCAGTCAAAGAATAGCGAATGGCAAATACGATTTCAGCATTTCCTTTATTCGTGTAGCTAAAGATGTCTTTAAAATTGGGTAACAAAGTTTGTGGAGTGATGGCATTTATAGCTGTAAGTGCTACATTCAAATCTGTTGTTCCCCCTCCCAATTGCTTAGCTGTCCATAGATAAACATCGGCTTTTAAAGCATTGGCAGCTGATTTTGATAATTGTACCTTGTTGTTCGTGTCATCAGGAAAATTATTCAATGCGAATTCTAAATCCGATTTAATAAAAGCAAAAGTTTCTTCAATTGTGTTTCTAGGAATAATGTACTCGTTCTGATTGGTATTTTCAGTTGGAGTTGTTACAATAGGAACACCACCCCAAGAGCGTGCCATAATGAAATAAGCCAAAGCTCTCATAGTATAGGCTTGAGCCAAATAACGTTTTTGTTCTTTAGCCGTTGCAGGACTAAACGTAATATTTGGTACATATTTTAATATCAAATTGGCTTGTTGCACTACAGTGTACAATCCGCTCCAGTCTACATCAATATTTTGAGCATTGAGGTTGTTGTTGTAATAATTAGCGAGATTCAAAGGCGATTGAACACCACCTTTAATCTCTGCGCTGCGAGCTCCTCCCAACAAATAGTAATTTTGTTGCGTTTGAGTTCTAAAACTGTAGTATAAGCCATTCACAGCAGCTTTGGCATCGTCTTCGGTTTTCCAAAAGGCATCTGAGGTGATGCTACTTTCAGATTGAAGGTCTAAATCATCAGCGCAAGATCCAAAAAGGGTAAGTCCTGCAACTAAAAATATATATAGGATATGTTTATTTTTCATGGTATTGATTTTAAAATTACAGACTAATATTGATTCCAAAAATGATATTTCTTGGAACTGGATAGGTACCTGTTGCTCCTGCAGAATTGAGTCCTTGGCTAGATCCTCCATCAATTCCTTGTACTTCTGGGCTTAATCCGCTATACTTCGTAAAATAGTACAAGTTGCTTCCTGTAACATACACTCTAGCTGAAGAAAGTTTGATTTTTTCAATGAATGTTTTGGGAACATTGTATCCTAAAGTTATTTCCCTTAAACACAAGAAGTCTCCACTTTCGTAATAACGGCTGTTACCTTGAAACATATTGGTGTTGTAAGCAGCTCCACTTGCTTCAGAACGGAAAAGGTTGTTTTGATTGGTTTGATCCGCCCAACGGTAACGAGGTACATTGGTAATATCTCCCTCTTTTTGCCAAGATTGTAAACTCTCAGCAATTAAACCATAGTTTCCTTGAAATTGACCAACGAAACGGGCTCTGGCTTCGTTATAGATGGTTGCGCCCAAAGAGTAGTCTGTTCGTACGTTCAAAGAAAAGCCTTTGTAACTAACATCAAAGTTGAAACCTCCTACATATTTTGGGAACATATTCCCCATAAATTTACGGTCTTTGCTATCAATTATTTTGTTTCCGTCAGTATCCTCGAAGATAGCGTCACCTGGTAATTTTATACCATTAGGATTTCCACCTGTTGCAGACGTTTTAGTAACATAGGTGTCTCTGTAGATGGCATTGTACGCATCCGCTTCTGCTTGAGTAGATAAGATTTTGATTTGCTTATGCGCATAAAAATCACCAATTCGTTGACCTTCTTGTAATCCTCCCACATAAACATAGGATTTGGTTTTTTCGTCCCAAACTTGAGTTCCTCCAATTCGGTTGTTCAAGTTTCCATTATAGGGTAGTTTTTCTATGGTATTTACGTTGTGAGAGATAATGAAACCAGCATTTATTTTAAGATCTTCTTTATTGTAAATAGCGGCGTTAATTTCCATTTCGAATCCTTTACTTCTTAAAGCTCCTAAATTGGTCAAAACGGTAGAGAATCCGCTGTTAGAAGGCAAGGTCAAATTGGTTAACAAATCGGTAGTAAGTTTGTTGTAGAAATCTCCAATCACGCGGATTTTGTCTTCGTGAATACCTAAATCGAAACCAATATTATTTGTTTTTGATTGTTCCCATTTCAATCCAGGATTGGCAATTTGAGAGTTTACAATGGCAGCTTGTCCGTTGTAATTATTCGCTAAACCGTTGGTAGAACCAGAGTATAATCCACCAGCTTGAAAATCGCCTAGTGTACCAAGATTACCATTCACTCCATAGCTGGCTCTTACTTTTAGTGAAGAAACAATTTTTGGTACGTGTTGCCAGAATCCTTCTTCGTGAGCATTCCATCCTACAGAAACACCCGGAAAGAATCCAAATTTATTATCTGGACCTAAACTTGAAGCACCATCATAACGGAAAGAACCCGTAAATAAATATTTGCCTTTATAATCGTAATTCAATCGTCCAAATGCTCCGTTGATAACAAGTTTGGTATTGTTTGCAAATACAGATACAGGAATTGGAGAAGAATCTAGCGTTTCGGTTAGGTCTGAAGCACCTCCTTTACCAGCGGCATTGAAAGCTTTTATTGTTCTATTGTAGTTTGATGCCCCTAATTTTGCTTCGAAATTACCAATGGCTTCAAGTTCTTTTTTATAGGTGAAAACACCTTCAAATTGTGTCTGAAAATAGCGATTATTAAACTGTGAAGCATTTCTTGTATTATCTAATACACCAGTTCCGCTCAAGAAAGCTTGTTGAAACAAATTACCAGAGTTGTTTTCGCTATACAAGGACATCGAAGGCACAAAATTCAAATCTTTGGTAATTCTCAAATCACCATCAACAGCTAATTGCAATTTTTCGTTTTCGTTGATTCCTTTTACTTTACCCATTTGGTACAATGGATTGCCATTGATGTTGTTTTGACCTGGAGCTAAGGAGCCATCTTCTAATAAAAATTTAGTAGTAGGCGCATTTCCTAAATAACGATTAAACACCACACTATTGCTCACTACTTGATTGTTGTTGGATCTAGCATACAACATTTTTCCATTAAGTGTAAAATTGTCTGCTAAAGTAAAGGAAGCATTCATTTTGGAAGTAAAACGCTCATAGCCTGTAAAAATCGTAACTCCATCTCCTTTTAAATAGCCTAAACTCAAATCGAACAAGGCTTGGTCATTTCCGCCACTAAAGTTTAAGTTATGATTTTGTGTAATAGCATTTTGAAACAAAACATCGTTCCAATTTGTGCTTTTGTACATAATGATGTTGGCAGTGTTAAGCGGGTCTACCATTTCTTGCCAACCTTTGGCCTGTAAAGTTGTAATTTCATTTGGTGTTAAACTCGATTTGAGTAAACTTGCAAAAGGTGTACCCGATGTTAGGTTGTTACCCGTTCCATAAGGTGTCGCGCCAGACAATTGATTGTCTCTTGCATTTGGGCGATTGCCTCCTAAGATATCTGCAGCATTTTTCACTCCTAATCTTGACAATCTAATAAAGTCTTCACCTCCAAGAAAATCATATTTTTTAGCCACTTGGCTGAATTGAGTAGAATACCCATACGAAATTTTTGTTTTTCCAGGTTTTCCGTTTGCAGTAGTGATTATAATTACCCCATTAGAACCTCTTGCTCCATAAATAGATGTAGAAGCAGCATCTTTTAATACTTGCAATGAGGCAATATCTGCTGGGTTAATATCGTCTATTTGTAAACGAATTACCCCATCAACAATATACAAAGGAGTGGCGCCTGCTGGATTGTCTATCGAAGTTCCACCACGAACCAAAATGTTTGAAGCTTTACCAGGTTGCCCTGATGCGGTACGAACAATAACCCCACTTACGTTTCCTTGTAAGGCTTGAGTAACATTGGAATACGGAACGTTTTCCAACACTTTTTTGTCTAATTTTGATACCGAAGTAGTTACGGCTCTACGGTTTTGAGAACCATATCCTACAACGATTACCTCGTTCATTTGTTGGCCAATTTCTTTTAATACAATCAAAATATCTTTGTCGCCATCAATTTTTACTACTTGATCTTGAAGACCTATATAGGTGGCTAGCAATTCAGTGGCAGTGTCTGGAACGGAAAGTACAAAGGAACCGTCAAAATCAGTTTGTATAGAGATTTTAGTGCCTTTCACTAGAATGTTTACGCCAGGTAATGGTTCCCCTTTTTCGTTTACTACCTTTCCTCTGATCTTTTTTTCGACCTCAAGGGATTTTGAAGGAATGGTTTTATTTTCTGGTTTTGGAACTAATGAAATAATATTGCCTTGAATGATCCATTTTACGGGCGCATTTTTAAATACTTTCTGTAATACATTTTCTATAGTAGCATTTTTTACTTCTAAAGAAACGGGTTCAATTTTGTTTAAAATAGCAACATCATAAAAGAAAACATAATTGGTTTGCTCTTTGATAATGTTCAATACTTTTTTAGCAGGCATTTTTTTACCAGAGAAGGTAATAGTTTGTGAAGAAACAGCTGCCGAAAGGTGAAGGGTAAAAGCAATTATCAAAACAGTTGATAACTTCATAACTTTCCAGAATTTAGGGGTGAGCCAAGAATTTCTTGACTTGCATTTTGGTAATAATTTCATACTTTTGTAATGAATTTGGTTAATAATAAAATTTCCGTGCTTGGTTATTGATTTGTTTTCCAATTTTAATTTTCTTTTCGCGAAGAATAGGCCAGCAATGCTTCCAACATTTGCTGGTTTTTTTTTGAATCACAAATCAAACTTTTTTAGGGTAGAACCCTTATTGTTTTTCCTTCTATTTTAAAATGAATGTTATTGGTTTCTAAAATCTTTAATACTTCATCTAAATTTAACTCTCGACTGATTTCGCCATCAAAACTGCGCGCAGGCACACCTTTTTCAAAAACAATGTTTACATCATACCATCTGCTTATTTGTTGCATCACATTTTCTAGACTCGTATTGCTAAAGTAAAACAAGCCTTTTCTCCAAGCCATTACTTCGTCTAGGTTTTCAAGTTTTTTTACACTTAAAGTTCCTGTGTTTGATTGCGTGACTTGTTGTCCGGGTTCCAAAAGTGACTTTTCTTTTTTGTTACTTACGAGTACACTTCCTTCCAAAAGTGTGGTTTTTGTACTTTTTTCTTCGTGATAACTGTTGATGTTAAAGTGAGTTCCTAATACCTTTACTTCAATGTCATTTGCGGTAACTATAAAGGGATGATTTTTATCTTTGGCAACTTCAAAGTAAGCTTCTCCTGTAATGGCAACTCTTCTCTCTTTATGAATAAAAGTGGTAGGAAATGTGATAGATGACGAAGCATTGAGCCAGACTTTGGTACCGTCAGAAAGCACCAATTGATATTGTCTTCCTCTTGGAGTTATCATACTGTTTTTGGCTGCTGTATTGGCGTTTCCGCCAGAGTAAACTAAAGTGCCATCTTTTTTAGATACTACAGTACTGTTTTGATTAGCCAAAACACCATTGGCTACACTATCGAGTACAATTTGAGATCCGTCGGCCAATGTAAGTATTGCTCCCGAAGTTCCGGGTGTGATTATGTTTTTCTCTGTAGCTACAATTGTAGGTGTTGCAGTTTTTTGAGTGTATTTGTAAAAACCTATTCCTAACACCAAGAGGACACTTGCTGCAGCAGCAATTCTTCTCCAATTGAACAAAGGTGTTACAATTTCTTCTTCTTGCTCTTCCTCTTGTTTTGAGTTTGAATTCATTCTTTCTCTTAAAGAGTGAATAAAAGTTTCCGTAGAAAGGGTTTCTGCTTCACTAGTTTGGACTTGATCATAATTTTTTCGAAGGATAGTGTCCAAATCTTTGGCGTATTGCGGATCTTCTATCATTTGAAGTAAACGCGCCTTACCTTCAGGGGTAATTTCTCCTGATACATAGTGTCGCATTAGTTTTTTGAAGACTTCTTTTTGATACATAGTTTTATAGTTTAGGACGCATAGCAACCCTTCTAATCCTAAAGACGAGATTGACTAGCATAAGTGGCAATGAAAAAGTGAAAAAAAATAAAAATATTTTATAAAAGCCTGATTATTAGCTTATTTTTTTGTGAAAAAAAATATAGAAAGTGTAAAAAGTAACCAAAAACACCAGCCATATTGACTGTTAATATGGATTCTTAAAAAATTGAGTGCTTCTAGTAAATGCCATCTAATGGTTCTTTTGGCAAGACCCAATTCTTTGCTAATATAGTCTGTGTCTTTACCTTCTAATCGGCTTAGAATAAAGATAGTTTTTCGGGGATCGGTCAATAAATTAGCTCCTTGAAGAATGATCGAATTGAGTTCTTCGAGTTCGTATTGATTGTCGGGTTTGAGAAATAATTCTTGTAATTTTTCTTCTTTTAAAGAAGCGGTTTCGATTAATTTTTTTCGGATGTGAGATATGATCAAATTTCGACTTACAATAAAAAGATAATTGTCAAAGTTTTGAATGTGGTTTAATTTCTCTCTTTTTTCCCAAATCATAATAAATACATCTTGCGCTAATTCTTCGGCAACAGGATATGATTTAACAAAACTTAAGGCGTGAAGCACAACTTTTTTCCAATATTTTCCCACCATTTGAGTATAAGCCAATTCGTTGCCAAGAGCAATTTGTGATAGGATCAAAGATTCATCAGAGACAATAAAAGATGAATTCATAATTGGTTAAAATAATGTTAAGGAAGTGCAAACATAGAAAAATATACCAGTAATTGCTTTTTTTTGATAAAAAAAATATAGTCAATAAAAAGTTGATATTTTGTGGTATTGTGATGTAAAAAGGATAAAATATTGAATATAAAGTAGCTATTTTTTTGAATATATGTTTTTTGTTTAAAAAAACAAGAAATGCTAGCAAACGGTTTTAGTTAGAAGATTTATAGTTTACAAGCTTGGAAAAAAGTAAAAAAACAAAGGTTCATATTGAGAAATTAATTATTCTAAATGAATTTTATCATACTTCATTTTTCTCAAAATTCTTAGCGCTTCTTTAAAAGACAAATACACTTGTGGAAAAGGTTTAAGAACCGCTTTGGCATCAATTAATTTTTGTTTGGCTTCCTCAAATCCGTTGAGGTAGCAAATCATCAAGGTTGAAGGTAAGTTTTCTAAGTCTTTTAATTCTCTATCGTTAAGTACTTGTCCTTTTTCGAGTTTATGTAGTAAGGCGCCGTTTGCATTGTAGATGTGATACAACATTTTGGTGTTGAATTCGGGAGGTTCAAACAGAAAATCCCTATCGATTTTGTAATAGCCATTATCGTGAAAACGCAAGGTTTGTTTTTCCAAAGGATAATAACTGGTTTTGTCATTCAAACCTAAAGGCACATATTCAATAATCGTAAAGGTATCCTCGTCAAATGTAATTTCTACCACATCTTGAGCAGAGTAAAACAGCTTAATTTGCTCGTTGATAAGGGCTATGTCTACTCTCGACAAATAGGTTTTACCTTTGTAATGTTTTGTTATTCCCGCCCAGCAAATCACGAACAATTCCTTGAAAACTTTGTATTTAGGAGACATATCTTTATGACGAAAATTCATAAAATCAATCACACCATCTAATGTATATGCTATACTGTTGCGTGAATTGTTTTCAATCCCAATAACCGTTTCTGTATTTTGATAGTTGCGTTCTATTTCGCCTTCTATCGGGAGTGTGTTGCTTCCTCTTCTTATAAAAACCGTATTGGCAAGTATGGTATGAATTCCTTTTTTGAAGAAAGAGGTCTTCGGATTGGGTTTAATAGTGACAAGGCCTATTACTTTGTCCTTAGGTAAATTGGGGAAAGGCACATTTTCATACTGAATCTGAGGAGGATTTTCTAGAAAGGCATTCACCAAATTCTGAATCCGACTATCGTCAAAAAAATCATCGCCTACAATGGCATTATCTTGGTCTTCAACGCCGACGACTATGTATGAATTGTTGGTAGGATTGGAGTTGGATAAAGCGCAAATGTGTTTCAAAAATTTGGCTTTCCCTTCTCTAGAATGCAGATTCAATTGTCTTTTTTTGTCATAAAAACTGCTCTCATCATTATGAGCCAATAGGTTCTTAATAAGCAAGCGTTTATTAATCATAACTAAGGTTGTCTTTTATGGACTTTGGGTTCCTAAAAGTACACTTTTTTGATGGTATAGTAAAGAAAAAGAACTACCTAGCTTTTTTTGAATGCAACTAAAGATAGATAGTTCTACTACATTAAAAATAGTTAATTCCTTTTTACAATTGTTGGCGAAGCCTGAGCGGTTGGATACACAATCAAGTCAGCGATGTTGACGTGATAAGGTCGTGTCACCACAAAGTGAATAATATCCGCAATATCTTCAGGTCGTAAAGGTGTTAAACCTTTATAAACGTTGGCAGCGCGTTCAGTATCACCTTTAAAACGCACTTCGCTAAACTCCGTTTCAACCATTCCTGGATGAATGCCCCCAACACGAATTCCGTAAGGATTCAAATCGATTCGCATACTCTGATTGAGCGCATCTACCGCATATTTTGAAGCACAATACACATTGCCATTCGGGTACACTTCCTTCCCCGCAATCGAACCAATGTTGATGATATGCCCAGATTCTTTGGCAATCATTTTTGGAATAATCGCTTTAGAAACATACAGCAATCCTTTGACATTAATATCGATCATAGCCTCCCAATCGTCTATGTCACCATTTTGTATGGAATCAAGACCGTGTGCATTTCCAGCATTATTTACCAAAATGTCAATATCCGCAAAGGCTTCCGGCAAAGACGCAATGCTTTCAAAAACCGCTTTTTTATCTCGAACATCAAAACACAAATGATGAACAGCAGTAAAGGCACTCAGTTCTTTTTCCAAAGCTTCCAATCGGTCTTTTCTTCGGCCACAAAGCACAATTTTAAAATTGTTTTGAGCCAGTAATTTTGCGGTTGCTTTTCCGATACCGCTGGTAGCACCTGTAATTAAGGCAGTTTTTATCATAAAATGTAATTGGATAAGAGTTTTAGAATTTTCAGGAACAGTAACAAAGGGAATTATCAGGAGACAAAGTCCCGCTATCCGCTATATCTTTTTTTATAAACCTGACAGGTTTTAACACCTGTCAGGTTTATAAAAAAAGGATGCCGCTCCTATCGGGGTTAAAAGGCAACAAATTACCTTTTTGGAATCATTTTCAATAGTTACAATTAAGGAACTTCGTTACCCATACTTTCTGTCCAAATCGCAAACCAATCTTCTTGCGACAATTGTAATTCAGTAGCTTTCATCAACGCCTGAATACGAGCCACATTTACCGTTCCCGCAATTGGAACAATATGAGCAGGGTGTTTTAAAATCCAAGCCAATAAAATCGTGTCGGCACCAATTTCATATTTAGAAACCAGCGTCGCCAATAATTTACGCAAGCGGAAAGTTTGCATATTTTCTTGACGAAAAACACTTCCTAGCGGATTCCAACACAACGGACGAATTTGGTGCAATTGCATATAATCCAAGCTGCCGTCAAGCATCGGCTGATAATCCGTCGCCGAAAATTGAATTTGGTTAAACGAAATCGGTGTTTTTTGTCGAATCAATTCCGTTTGTGAACTGGTGAAATTCGACACTCCAAAATCAATAATTTTTCCATCGGATTTTAACTTTTCAACCGCTTCAGCAATTTCGTCGGCTTGCATCAACGGACTTGGTCGGTGCAATAAAAGGACATCAAGGTAATCCGTCTTTAGGTTTTTCAAAGAGTTTTCTACAGACCATAGAATATAGTCTTTCGAATAATCATAATGTTTGATGGTGTTGTTTCTTTTTTCGGCCAGCATTTGAATCCCACATTTCGAAATCAATTGAATTTGCTCTCTTTTAATTTTTGAATTCGAAAGGGCTTTTCCAAACTGTGCTTCAGTGGTATAACTGCCGTAAATATCGGCGTGGTCAAAAGTGGTTATTTTGTTTTCAAAACAGATGTGAATGAGATTTTCCATCTCTTTTGTTTTGAGATTTTTGTCCCAAACGCCCCAATTCATCGCACCAGCAATAATAGGGGATAATGAAGATTTAGTCATGCTTAAAATGTGATTAAAATGTAATTTAACTTTGGAAATAAAGTAATTTTTTCAAAGTTCTTAAATTTTAATAGATAGTATCATAATTCTTACTTAAAATTCTGGAATCTTCCGAACTTTTAACCATTTTTTAACACCAAACGTGTAAAAAAAAATTCAATTTGCACCATCAAAACAAGGGACAAATATCAAAGAGAATAAAAACTAAACAATGGAAGAAAATACAACAACTTTAGACATTAGAGCAATCAATGAGAAAATAGAAAGGGAGAGTGCTTTTATAGATTTGCTTACAATGGAAATGAACAAAGTTATTGTGGGACAAAAACACATGGTAGAGCGATTGCTAATCGGGCTTTTAGGTCAAGGACACATTCTGTTAGAAGGAGTGCCAGGATTAGCCAAAACATTAGCCATCAATACCCTATCACAAGCCGTTCAAGGTTCTTTTAGCAGAATACAATTTACCCCGGATTTATTGCCTGCCGATGTTATTGGAACAATGATTTATAACATCAAGCAAAATGAATTCTCTATCAAAAAAGGACCAATTTTTGCCAATTTTGTGCTTGCCGATGAGATTAACCGTGCACCTGCAAAAGTACAATCAGCTTTGCTAGAAGCGATGCAGGAAAAGCAAGTAACCATTGGTGATACTACCTTCAAATTAGACAAACCCTTTTTGGTATTGGCCACACAAAACCCAATTGAGCAAGAAGGAACGTATCAGTTGCCAGAAGCTCAAGTGGACCGTTTTATGCTTAAAACAGTAATTGACTATCCTAAAATGGAAGACGAACGCTATGTAATTCGTCAAAATTTAAAAGGAAGCTACGAAAAAGTAAATCCAGTAGTCTCTGTAGAACAAATTTTACGTGCGCAAGAAGCAGTTCGTGAAGTGTATATGGACGAAAAAATAGAAAAATATATCTTGGATATCATTTTTGCAACGCGTTACCCTGAGAAATATAAACTAGCTGACTTAAAACCTTTGATTGGTTTTGGAGCTTCGCCTCGTGGAAGTATCAACTTGGCCAATGCTGCTAAATGTTATGCGTTTATCAAACGTCGTGGCTATGTAATTCCAGAAGATGTTCGCGCAGTGGTTCACGATGTATTGCGTCACCGTATCGGTGTAACCTACGAAGCCGAAGCTGAAAACGTAACTTCGGTAGACATCATCAACAAAATCGTAAACGAAATCGAAGTACCCTAAAAAGTGACTAGTAACTAGTGACTAGTAATTAGCTTTTACTATTCACTAATTACTAATCACTAATCACTTAATAAATGGATACAAAAGAGCTTTTAAAAAAAGTACGAAAAATAGAAATCAAAACCAGACGATTGAGTGATCATATCTTCTCTGGTGAGTATCATACCTCTTTCAAAGGCCGCGGAATGACGTTTAGCGAAGTGCGTCAATACCAATATGGTGATGACATTCGCGCAATCGATTGGAATGTAACTGCCCGTTACAACGAAGCCCACGTAAAAGTTTTTGAAGAAGAGCGCGAATTGACAATGATGTTAATGGTCGATATTTCGGGTTCTGAAAATTTTGGCTCTACCACTCAGTTCAAAAAAGAAATTGTCATTGAAATTGCCGCTACTATGGCTTTTTCGGCCACTCAAAATAATGACAAAATAGGTTTGATTTTGTTTTCTGACGAAATAGAATTGTACATTCCACCCAAAAAAGGGCGTTCTCACGTTTTGCGTTTGATACGTGAACTCATCGAATTTGAGCCTAAAAGTCACAAAACGGATATTGCTCAAGCCTTGAAATTTCTATCAAGCACTCAAAAAAAGAAAGCGATTGTGTTTATGATTTCTGATTTTATGTGTGAAAACTACGAGCAAACCCTGAAGATTGCTTCCAAAAAGCACGATATTACTGGAATACGAGTGTACGATATTCGCGAAGAAAAAATGCCCAATTTAGGAATGGTGACGATGCTCGATGCCGAAACAGGACGAACTCAATTAATCAATACAGGTTCAAAAACAGTTCGAATGAATTATGAAAAGCACTATCAAGATAAAGTGAATTATTTTAAGGAAACCTTTCGTAAGTCAGGCTCAGGAGTTGTGAACACTAGAGTTGATGAAAGTTACGTGACTAAACTATTGAGTTATTTTAAATCTCGTTAAACTAATTCTTGCAGAGTTTAAACTCTGTAAGGGTTAAAGTTAAAAACAAATGAAAATTAAACTTTACCTATTATTTATAGCGCTATCGACTTCTCTTTTTGCTCAGCAAAAACAAGTGCTCACGTCTATAGACACCACCAAAAATAAAATTGGCGCGGAGTTTAAACTAACTCTAAAGACTACGGTAAAAACTACTTCAAAGGTTGCTTTTCCTAACCTAAAAAATATTGGACCATTAGAAGTTATCGAATCCTATCCAATTGATACGGTTAAAAAAAATGACCAATTAGAGTTGATTAAAAAATACGGTTTGACTCAGTTTGATTCTGGAAAATATACCATTCCTTCGGTTAAAATTTTAATCGACAAAAAGCCCTTTTTCTCGGATTCTATCAAAGTCGAAGTAGCCGATGTTGCTGTCGATACTTTAAAACAAAAAATGTACGACATCAAAGGAATCATCAAAGCACAAAATTCTTGGGGCAATTGGTGGTTGTATCTTTTGATATCTCTTGTTATCGTTGGGGCAGTAGCCTATTGGTACTTCAAAATTCGTAAAAAAACAGTTGCACCAGAAGTTGTTGTTTACAAAACGCCTATCGAAAAAGCCACCAGTTTATTGAATACCTTGGAGCAAAAAGAGCTTTGGCAAAAAGGCGATGTGAAAGCATATTATAGTGAATTGACCGATATTGCTAGAAATTATATCGAAGAAGCCATAGCCATTCCAGCAATGGAAAGCACCACAGCGGAATTAGTTGCAGGACTAAAAGCGGCTTCTCAGAAAAAGAAAATGAAGTTGTCACAAGAAACAATCGATAACTTAGAACGTGTTTTGAAACAAGCGGATTTGGTAAAATTTGCGAAATCTAAACCCCTAGATTTCGAAATTACCGAGGATAGAAACAAAATTCAAAAAGCGATTTTAACCCTTGATAATGCAATACCTGTTGTAGTAGAATCTGAAGAGGAAAATGTGTTGAACGAAGCTCAAAAACAAAAACAGTTACAACTGCAATTAGAAAAAGAACGCAAAGCCAAAATCAGAACTTATGTTGGTGTGGGTGTAGGAATTGTAGTTGGAGTATTCTTGTTTTTTGTGGTGACCAAAGGATTTATGTACACGGTACATTCTATTATCGGACATCAAACCAAAGAATTATTGGAAGGAGAATGGGTGAAAAGTCAATACGGAAATCCAGGTGTAATCATTGAAACTCCAGAAGTATTAACGCGTGTCGATTTGAAAAAAGCATTACCAAAAGAAGGTTTGGCATTAATTAAAGATATGCAATCCTTTGGTTATGGAAGCTTTTTAGGAGATTTCTATTTGATGGTGTCTACTTATAGTTTCAAACAAGAAAATGCCCTCGATTTGTCAAAAGCCCTCGAAGGTTCTATAAAAATGATGGAATTACAAGGCGCTCAAAATATGCTCGTTAAACAAGAGGATTTTGAAACTCCTGAAGGATTAAAAGGAATCAAAGGTTACGGAACATTCTCGAAAGTTGATGATCAATCCAATAGCAGTACGAAATTGTATTATGAGATATTATTATTTAGTCAAAATGGCGGATTGCAACAAATTATGATTTTACACGAAGAAGGAGATGAGTACGCTATAAAAATAGCAGAACGTATTTTGAATTCTGTTGAATTAAAACTAACAAGAAATTAATGGAAAAAATCACTTTTTTAAATCCTGAGTTTTTTTGGTTGTTCTTGTTACTACCAGTGGTTATTGCTTGGTTGTTTTGGAAAAAGAACCAGCAAGTAGCTTCGCTTAAAGTGAGTTCTACAGCCGGTTTTCAAGGCAAAAAATCATTTTGGGTGTTGTTGAAACCGTATTTGAGCGTGTTTAGAATTTTGGCATTAGCGTCGTTGATAATCGCAATGGCTAGACCAAGAACAGTCGATGTAAGCAATAGAACCAAAACCACCAAAGGAATTGATATTGTTATGGCAATAGACGTTTCAGGAAGTATGTTGGCCAAAGATTTAAAGCCCAACCGTATGGAAGCTTTAAAACGTGTGGCGGCGAGTTTCGTTGACGAAAGACCCAATGACCGTATTGGTCTAGTAGTCTATGCTGCCGAATCCTACACTAAAACTCCTGTAACTAGTGATAAAGCCATTGTTCAAGAAGCCATCAAAAGCATAAAATACGACAACGTTTTGCAAGACGGAACTGGAATAGGTATGGGATTGGCGACCGCTGTAAACCGTTTGAAAGACAGCAAGGCCAAAAGTAAAGTCATTATTCTATTGACGGACGGAGTAAATAATGCTGGTTTTATTGAGCCAGAAACCGCATCAGATATTGCTAGACAATATGGAATCAAAGTCTACACTATCGGTATTGGAACAAATGGAATGGCAATGTTTCCTTATGCTATCGCACCGAACGGAGGCTTTTTGTTCCAAATGATGAAAGTAGAAATTGACGAGCAATTGATGAAAAATATTGCCCGAAAAACGGATGGTAAATATTTTAGAGCGACGAGCAACGACAAATTAGCACAGATTTACAACGAAATCAATAAACTCGAAACGACAGAAATAGAAGAGTTGAAGTTCTATGATTATGACGAAAAGTTTAGACCATTTGTTTTGTTAGCGGGACTATTGCTCCTCATTGAAGTTGGTTTGAGAAATACAGTATACAGAAGTTTTATTTAAAATATTGATTTAAAAAGGATTGTTTTAAATAAAACAAAAATCTTTTTTTTAAAACTCCAAATTCCAATGGATGGAATTTATTTCGGAGTAGTTACACTCCCAATTGGAATTTGGGATTTAATTTTTGGAATTTAAATAAAAAATGGAATTAGACGAAAAAAAATATTTATACCTACTCATTCTATTGCCTCTTTTGGTAGTGGTTTTCTTGTACAATTTGTATTGGAAAAGAAAAAAACAACGCGAATTTGGTTCGGTTGAAATGGTGCAAAAGTTGAGTCCAGATAGCTCTAGTTTTAAATCGGTATTGAAACTAATTGTTATAATACTGGCTTTTGCATCCTTGATTTTAGGTTTGGTAAATCCTAAAATTGGAACCAAAATGGAAACGGTGAAGCGCGAAGGTATTGATATTGTTTTTGCGGTCGATGTTTCTAAAAGTATGCTGGCAGAGGATATCGCGCCTAGTCGTTTAGAAAAGAGCAAGCAAATTGTATCGCAAATTATCAATCAACTCGGGAGTGACCGCATTGGCATTGTGGCTTATGCAGGAAGTGCTTTTCCAGTATTGCCAATCACCTCAGATTACGGTGTGGCGAAGATGTTTTTGCAAAGTATGAATACCGACATTGTTTCGTCTCAAGGAACTTCTTTAGACGAAGCGATTAAATTATCGGCTACTTATTTTGACGAAAAAAGCAAAACAAGCAAGCTGATGATTATGATTTCGGATGGAGAAGACCATTCAGAAGGAGCCGAAAGCGCCGCAGAAGAAGCCAATAAAATCGGTATGAAAATCATCACGATTGGTGTTGGTACGGAGAAGGGTGGTACGATTCCTTTGCGTCGAAATGGTGTGATTGAAAGCTATAAAAGAGACAAAGACAATCAAGTTGTAATCACAAAATTGAATCCAGAAAGCTTGAAAAGTATTGCAAAAGCAACGAATGGGAATTATGTACACGGCGCGAATACTAAAGAAGTGTTGGAATTCGTAAAAAACACTTTGGATAAAATCCAAAAAACAGAATTTGAAGCAACTGAAATGGCAGAGTATCAATCTCAATTTCAATGGTTTTTGGCGATTGGTTTTCTGTTGCTTTTGGTGGATGTTTTTCTATTAGAGCGCAAAACAAGTTGGGTAAAAAAATTGAATTTGTTTAACGAGAAATAAATTTTTTAACCTCTCAATGTGAAGTTGATAAATGTACTTGAAAGTGATAAAATACAAAATTACAAATGATTAAAAAATATTTCATATTCCTTTTCTTGTTTTCCCTTTTGGGGCTAGGGGGCTTATTTGCTCAGCAAAAAGACAAAGCTTTGCCAAAAGCCAATGAAGAGTTTTCAGAAAAAAAGTTTGTAGAAGCGGAGGCAAATTATAGAATTTCACAATCTAAATTCCCTAACCGAACGGTGGCTCCCTACAATTTAGGTAATGCCATTTACAAGCAAAACCAAAATGCCGAAGCACAATACGCCTACGTTGAAGCACTACGCAAAGCCAAAGTAAAATCGCAAAAGCATAAAATATTGCACAACTTGGGGAATACTTTTATGAAAGATAAAAATTATGCCGAAGCTGTTGAAGCCTACAAAAACGCCTTGCGCTGCAATCCAGAAGACGAGGAAACGCGTTACAATTATGCTTTGGCCAAAAAAATGCTAAAAGACAATCCGCCGAAAAACGATAAGGATAATAAAAAAGACAAGGACAAGGATAAAGATAAAAAAGACGACAAGAAAGACGGAGATAAGGACAAAGACAAAAAAGACGATAAAGGCGATCAGGACAAAAAACAAGATCCTAAACAAAATGAGCAGAAAAACAGCAAAAATCAAGACCAACAAGGGCAACCCAAACCCAAACCTGGTGGAATTTCTAAAGATCGTTTAGAAAACCTTTTGGACGCTGTAAACAACGAAGAAAAGAAAATTCAAGATAAAGTAAAAGCCAAACAAGGCCAAGGAAAACCAGTTCAAACCGAAAAAGATTGGTAATTCAAAAACCGCATTTTAAAATGAAAAAATTTATTGCAGTTGCACTTTTTATAATTGCTAACCCACTCTTGGCTCAAGTTCAGTTCGAGACACGAGTGAGTAAAAACACTTTGGCATTAAACGAACGCCTTCGTGTTGATTTTATTATGAATGTAGATGGTGATAATTTTATTCAACCTTCGTTTGATGGCTTCCGAATCATTGCCGGACCTAGCCAACAAGTGAGTCAATCTTGGGTCAACGGAAGAAGTTCTTTTGAAAAAGTATATTCTTATTTTTTGGTACCCGCTAAAAAAGGAGCTTTAGTGATTAAGCAAGCTGCGATTGAGTTTAATGGTCAGGTGTATAAAACATCTCCTGTAAAGATTACTGTGACCAATGCTGTACAGCAAAGTCAGGAAGAGAATGACGGCCAAATTTCTGCCGATAATAATTTGTATTTAGTTGCTGATGTTTCTAAAACCAATCCGTATATCAACGAGCCCATTACCGTTGTATATAAATTGTATTTCAGCTACAATATCGGAATTGGGGTAAATTGGGAAGAAAAGAGTAAACCAAAATATAATGATTTTTGGAGCCAAAATATTGATATCAAGCAATTGGTTCCTGAAGAGGGAATGTTTAGAGGGGAACGTTTTAGGTATGTAGTCCTTCGCAAAACAGTTTTGTATCCTCAAAAATCAGGGAAGTTAGTGATAGAGCCACTTTCATTAGATATACCTGTTCAATTGCCTACCAATAGAAGAGATATGTTTGGGCAATTTATTGTAAAAGATGTAACTAAGAATGTAACTACAGGAGCAAAAACTATTGCGGTGAAAGGATTGCCAGAATCGGGCAAGCCAGCAGATTTTTCTGGTGCCGTGGGAAGTTTTGATTTTAAAGTTACACCAAGCAAAACAACGCTGCACAATGGAGAAAGTTTAGAATTGGTAGTAAGTGCCGCTGGAAAAGGAAATCTTAAATTATTCACCTTACCCAAACCTGTAGTTCCAAACGCCCTAGAAATGTATGATCCTGTTCATACGGAATCCGTAAATACGCCACTTTCTGGAATGGCAGGCAAGATTTCGGATAGTTATACTATTATTCCGCAGTTCAAAGGAACCTATCCGATCAAACCAATGCAATTCACTTATTTTGATTTGAATTCGGGCACCTACAAAACGATTACTTCTCCAGAAATTTTAGTGACTGTTTTAGATGGTCCGACTGCTACAGACAGTACCGCAGTGGCGAGCACGGCTAAAAATAAGATTAGTAATCTGGAGCAATTCAAATTCATCAAGCTCAAAACAGAGCTTGAAGACGTTCACGGAAAAGATTTCCTAGGCTCAAATAGCTTTTATGCGTTGTTATTGCTTCCTTTTGGAATTATTCCTTTGATTGTGATTTTCAAAAAGAAAAAAGAAGCCATAGATAGCGATGTCTTTGGTAACCGAATCAAAATGAACAATAAATTGGCTAAGAAATATTTATCGGAGGCCAAAAAACAAATTGCGAACAAAGAATTGTTCTATGTGGCACTCGAAAAAGCGATGCATAATTTCTTAAAAGCCAAATTACACATTGAAACTTCAGAAATGAGTAAAGATAACATTCAAGAATTGTTGTTGTCTAGAAAAGCGAATCCTGAGGCTGTAAATGATTTTATTGCTTTGACCGAGAATTGTGAGATTGCGCGTTATGCGCCTTCTTCTAGTGCTTCCATTCAGCAGGATTTTGATAAAGCCATCGAAATTATTTCGGGATTAGAAAAACAAATTGTGTAACCACTATGAAAAGTATAGTTTATTTATTGTTGTTTATAACCAGTTTTTTAACTGCTCAAAATAGTTTTGAAGCCGGTAATGCTTTATACAAAAAAGGGCAATATGAGCAAGCCATTCAGGCCTATGAATCGGTGGTGCAAACGGATAAAAAAGAATCGGCTGATTTGTATTTCAATTTGGGCAATTGTTATTACAAACTCAATCAAGTCGCGCCAGCGATTTATAATTACGAGAAAGCTTTGGTTTTAAGACCCAATGATGCTGAAATTCTAAACAATCTGAAGTTTGCCCAAAAAAGAACCATAGACGAGATTAAAGTCGTTCCCAAAGTAGGTTTCGAGAAACTGGTACACGATTTCACGGCATTCTTTCATTATGATACTTGGGCGTGGATAGCTATAGGATTTGCTGTGGTGGTGCTATTACTTTTTTTAGGGTATTACTTTACTCAAACTTCTTTACCGAAACGTGTTTTTTTCTTTGGGATGTTTTTTGGATTGCTACTCGTTTTGATAAGCGTTTTTGCGGGTTATTTTGAACAAAGTCATTTTAAAAATGATCGACCAGCCATCCTTTTCGCAGCTATGACAGAAGTCAAAAGCGAGCCGCAGAATTCCAGTCCAGCGGTTATAACCTTACACGAAGGCGCTAAGGTTTATGTACTGGAAAATTTAGAGCAATGGCGAAAAGTGCAACTTACCGATGGTACTGAGGGTTGGTTGAATGCTAGTGCAATAAAAGAAGTAAAATAATTAACGATTTATATACAAAAGCGCCCTTGAAATTCTATATTCCAAGGGCGCCTTTGTATACTTTAAATAAAGAACCTTATTTTTTAGCTTTATCGTATAGTTTCTCTAAAGAAGGAAAAATAAAAGCAGATGTTTTTTGTATCGGATTAAAGAATAGTGATTTATCCAAGGTTTCCTTTTTAGCTAAGAAATTATGGTAATTGATTTTTTCGAAAATGGTCAAAAATACACTGATAATTAATACAAATTTCAACACTCTAAACACACCACCGCCAACTTTGTTGATCCAACCCAAATAAGCAAAATCGGCTAGACCTGTAAAAAATTTACTTAGCATATAAATACCTACGACCACCACAATGAAGGTCAGTATAAAAGCCACTATTTGTATTGTATACGGATTCCATTTTACAATGTTTGAAATTATGGACGCCATAAGTGCTGAGAATTTTACCGCTACGTAAATTCCAATTAACAAAGAAACCAAAGAAGCCAATTCGGCAAAAAGGCCGTTCTGAATGCCTTTGAACAAGGCATACGCCAATAAACCACCGATTAAAAGATCAAAAAAAGTCATATTTTAAGGGTAAAAAATTAAAACGGCAAATATAAAAGAAATAGGCGATACCGTAACTCAATTTTCAAGTGCTTATCTTTGCCGAAAATAGTTAGTATTGAAAAGTAGTGTTGGTAACTTACCCCTAATTTTTTATCCTAATTCCTAAATTTTAAAATAATGTCTAGAGATATACAGTTAAAAGAACGTTGGGAACGCTTGGTTACCCTATTGTCGGATCGATTTTCGCAAGGTGAAGATTTGGATTTAGATGCTATTATTTACCTGATTGGGGTTCAAGAGTTGGGTCAGGTGCACCGCGATTTTAAGAAAGATGAAAAGGTAAACCTGATGCATATTGCTATTTGCAGATTGCTGGAACCTTATGGGTTTTATGAGTTTGATTTTTTTGATGATGAAGGTTGGCCACATTATAAAATAAAAGAAGAATTACCACCTTTGAAAGCCGGTGAACAAACCGTTTTGATGAAAGAAGCCATTGTGAATTATTTCGTAGAACGCGAGGTGATTGAATAAATGTACCCAAAAAAGCAATTGGCTGCTCTATAGCCCTGATGGAAGCGGCATCCTGTAGCGCTGGGGTTCAGCGCTACAGATATAGCGTACAGCAGGAATTATGCTCACTAAAAAACCCAATGTTTCAGCTCCTAGTTATAGGAATCTCAAAAAAACTTCCCACTTCTAACTTCCTACTTCTAACTTTTGCTTAAATTTGCACCTCAATTATGGAATGAAAATGATAGACAAGATAAAAGAATACATTGCAGAAGCACAAGCATTTTCTACTCAAAATGGTGCTGAATTGGAAGCTTTCAGAATTAAATTTTTAGGCAGTAAAGGACTTTTGAAAGAGTTGTTTGCCGAGTTCAAAAATGTTCCCAATGAGCAGAAAAAAGAATTTGGTCAAGTTATCAATTTATTGAAAACTACTGCTGAAGATAAAGTAAAATCGATTCAGGAAGGTCTAGAAAATCAGCAAGAAAGCAAAGGTATTTATGGTGATTTGACTCGTACTGGAGAGCCTATCACTATAGGTTCACGTCACCCGATATCCTTAGTAAAAAATCAAATTATTGATATTTTCTCGACCATAGGATTCAATGTTTCTGAGGGTCCAGAAATCGAGGATGATTGGCATAATTTTACTGCCTTGAACTTGCCTGAATACCATCCGGCTCGTGATATGCAAGATACTTTTTTCATTCAAACCAATCCTGATGTGTTGTTGCGTACGCATACGTCATCTGTTCAAGTGCGTTATATGGAAAACAACAAACCACCTATTCGTACGATTTCTCCAGGACGTGTATTTCGTAACGAAGCGGTTTCATCACGTTCGCACTGTATTTTTCATCAGGTAGAAGGGCTGTATATTGACAAGGACGTGTCTTTTGCCGACTTAAAACAAACACTTTTGTATTTTACGAAGGAAATGTTCGGAAAGTCAAAAATCCGTCTCAGACCTTCTTATTTTCCGTTTACAGAACCAAGTGCCGAAATAGATATTTACTGGGGTTTAAAAACCGAAACCGATTATCGTATTACCAAAGGTACAGGTTGGTTAGAAATTGGTGGTTGTGGAATGGTAGACCCTAATGTTTTAACCAATTGTGGTATCAATCCAGATGAGTACAACGGTTTTGCTTTCGGAATGGGGGTAGAGCGTATCGCAATGTTGTTGTATCAAATTGGTGATATCCGTATGTTTTATGAAAACGACGTACGTTTCTTAGAGCAATTTAAATCTATAATTTAAAAATAACCCTTTCAGAGTTTTAAACTCTGAAAGGGTTCTGTTAAAAATGAAAAAAGACATCATCATACCGATTGTAGAAAATGTATTTATAGCTGCCGTTCAAGAATGGAGCGACGACTTTATGGAAAAAGTGTGGTACGCCTACTTGGTAAACGATAGTGATTTTAATTTAGAAGGCGTTATGGTCGTTTCTAAAGCGTTTGGAACGATTGATGGGGAAATGAAGAAAACGTCGCTTTTACGTCACGCTTTTGTTGAAATACCGGCTGTTTCTGTTGTTAAAATAGAAATGATTGAGAAAAGTTTACTTACACTCAATAACGAGTTTATGGTGACTTATTTTATTGATGGCACTTTGTACGATAAAAAATTCATTTTCAAAGCCAATAGCATTAATGAGGCCGAAATGGAAGAAGTGCCTATCCTTTTCGTTGATGGCGTAATTGTAAGATAATCTATTGATGATTTATAGTAAAAAAAATACCATTGGAACTCCCAATGGTATTTTTTGTCCAAAATTCAAAAAAAATTCCATTAAATGGACAGTTTTACTACCCTAAATATAGTCAAACCCTTGAAAATAAAGAGTTTTTTACTTAGGCATGCCAATTGCTTTTAAGTAAATAGGAATGATTCTCCGAAAAAGTTTGTGGTTGTTATTTAGGTTAGTTAGTTATGTGTTTTTTGTGAAAATGGCAACTGTTGATGTTACAGTTGCCATTTTTTATTTTTTCAGTCAAATATTTTAGTGAAAGGTTAGTCCAATTCTTCGGTTAGTTTTTTAAAGACGGCTTTGGCTTCTTTTCCTTCATATAGAATTTGATACACAGCATCTATAATTGGAGTTTTTGCCCCATAACCTTGATTGAGTTTGTAAGCACTTTTTACGGCATAATATCCTTCGGCCACCATACTCATTTCCATCATAGCTGATTTTACAGTATAACCTTTTCCAATCATGTTACCAAACATTCTATTTCTAGAAAAAACGGAGTATCCTGTTACCAATAAATCGCCTAAATAGGCAGAATCATTGATGTTACGTTTCATTTTGTGAACTTTTTTGATGAATTTTTTCATCTCACGAATCGCATTACTCATAATCACCGATTGAAAATTATCACCATAACCCAGACCGTGAGCAATACCTGCTGCTATTGAGTAAATGTTCTTAAGCATAGCCGCATATTCTGTACCAATAATATCATCTGATATTTTGGCTTTGATATAGTTTCCTGATAAATTTTCGGCTACTTTTTTTGCTTTATCTGGGTCACCACAGGCAATTGTAAGATAGGAAAGTCGTTCTAAGGCTACTTCTTCGGCGTGGCAAGGACCTGTAATTACGCCTATGTTATAGTAAGGGATATCGTATTGAATATGAAAATGTTCTCCAACAATCAAGCTGGTTTCTGGAACAATACCTTTGATGGCTGAAAAGATGATTTTGTCTTTTAGGGGAACAGTTATTTTGGACAATTCTCCCTCTAAAAAAGCCGATGGAATGGCAAAAATTAGGTAATCAGCATATGCGACCGCTTCATTGATATCCGAAGTTAGGATGAGCTTGTTTGTGTCAAATTCAACTGAACTTAAGTAATTGGGATTGTGTTTGTAGGTTGTAATGTGATCGATAGCGACTTCGTTGCGCATGTACCAGCAAATTTCTTTTTGGTTCACACATAACATTTTAGCAATAGCAGTTGCCCAGCTTCCTCCACCAATTACTGCAAATTTTAATTTATCGGCCATTTTTTTATTAAATTTCATCAAAAGTACTCAAAATACTAGTAATTACACAAATTAATTTCAATAGCCGAGGTAGTAAAACTGACTCAACTATTGATTTTAAAGGTATTTTTAAATTATTAAAAAAAAAATATTTTTTGCACAATAAATAGTTGAGCTGTACGTTGTAAGTTATTAATAATTAGATTTTTATTGATTTAAAATTATGTTTGGTTTAGTTAGTTTTGTTTTTTAGTAATTGAAAAAGGCGCTTTATTTTTGATAAAACGCCTTTTTTTATGAATGCTATTTTTTGAATTAATAACTAGCAGCAACTATTTCTCTAACTTTCTCAGGAGTAATGTTTTGTTTTTCTCCCAAGCCCTTCCAACCTCTTTCTTCAAATCTTTTTGCTATAAAATCGGCTGTTTTTTCGAAATCTTTGGTGTAATCAGACAGTTGGGTTTGCATTCCCATTGTATGAAAGAAGGCAACAGTTTTGTTGATAGCTTCTTTAGCAATTTCGTCTTCACTTCCAGTAAGATTAAAAATGCGTTGACCATATTGGGCCAGTTTGGCTTTTTTCGTTTCAAACATTACCTTGTATAAGTTAGGACCAATTATCGCTAATGTTCTGGCGTGATCAATTCCATACAAAGCCGTTAATTCGTGTCCAATCATATGTGTAGCCCAGTCGCTAGGAACTCCTTTTTGGATTAGTCCGTTGAGCGCCATAGTACAACTCCACATAAAGTTTGAGGCCAAAGCATAATCTGTAGGATTCTCTACTACTTTTGGTCCGATTTCGATTAGAGTTTGCAAAATACTTTCGGAAATACGGTCTTGTAAATAACCTTCATGTGGATAGGTCAGGTATTGCTCTAATACGTGAGTGTAGGCATCTACAACGCCGTTTTGTAGTTGACGCTTTGGTAATGAAACAATTACTGTTGGGTCACAAATGGAAAATTTAGGAAACAAAGCACTTCCGCCAAAAGCCAATTTTTCTTGAGTAGCTTCAATGGTTACTACAGCGCCTGAATTCATTTCTGATCCTGTAGCAGGAATTGTTAGAACCGTACCGAAAGGAACTACTTTGCTAAGGTCTTTGATGAGTAAGCGTTTCTGTAAAATATCCATCGGGTTGCCTTCAAAATGTACAGCTGCCGATATGAATTTCACGCCATCAATGACGCTACCGCCACCTACTGCCAAAATAAAATCGATATTTTGTTCTTTTATTACCGCTACCGCTTTCATCAATGTTTCGTAATGAGGATTGGGTTCAATACCACCAAATTCAACAATATTTCTATCAGGAAGTGCTGCTTTTACTTGGTCATAAATACCGTTTTTGAAGATGCTTCCACCTCCGTAAGCCAATAAGATTTTAGCTTCAGCAGGAATCAAAGTTCCTATTTTTTCTATTTGTCCTTTTCCGAAAATTAAATTCGTAGGATTGTATAATTCGAAGTTTAACATGATGTTTTTTTTATTTTAAAGAGTTACTAAGTTACTAAGATTATGAGTTTAAAAAAAAACATATAAACTTTAGTAAGTTACCTTCTTAGAGATTCTCTCCTATTTTTTTGAATGCAATTGAGCCAATAATTTTTCGGCAACTAATTTTGATGAAGCAGGATTTTGTCCTGTAATCAATAAACCATCTTCTATGGCGTATGCTTGCCAATCGCCAGCTTTACTGAAAGAACCACCATTTTTTTGCAACATATCTTCCACTAAAAAAGGTACGATATTGGTCAATCCAATAGCTGCTTCTTCGGAGTTCGTAAAACCAGTCACTTTTTTACCTTTAACCAAGAAATGGCCATTTACTTTTACGTTTTTTAAGGCAGCAGGTGCATGACATACAAATGCTACTGGTTTATTTTGTGTGTAAAAAGTAGCAATTAAGTCTGAAGAAGTTGTATCCTCGGCCAAATCCCATAATGGACCGTGACCTCCAGGGTAAAAAACAGCATCATAATCTGCAGGATTAATAGTGGCTAGTTTTTTGGTGTTTTTTAGTTTTTCTAAAACTACTGCATCTGCATCAAATCGTTTAGTATCCTCAGTCGCTGATGCTGGATCAGCACTTTTTGGATCAATTGGTGGTTGTCCTCCAAGAGGTGAAGCAATATCAATTTGAACACCTTTGTCGGCCAATGCATAATAGGGAGCAGCAAATTCTTCTGTCCAAAATCCTGTTTTTTCTCCTGTGTTACCTAATTGATCGTGGCTGGTAACTACAAATAATACTTTTTTCATCTTTTTATTTTGTTTTTGTGCAGTTGCTACAAAGCAACTCAAGGTTACTACTAGAATCGATAATAAGGTGCTTTTTTTCATCGCTTGTTTTAATTTGAGACTGCAAATTTATAGCGAATATGGTATTAGTAAAAATAATTTAAATTATGTTTGTGATAAATATATTTATAGCAATGGTAAATTTAGAATGGTATCGCACGTTCAAATCAGTATACAAAAACGGAAATTTTTCGTTAGCCGCTAAGGAGTTGTTCATTAGTCAGCCTGCAGTCAGTCAGCAAATTGCTATGCTTGAAGCCCATGTAGGATATACATTATTCAACCGTAAATCAAAAGGGGTGGTGCCAACGGAATATGCAAAGTTACTCAATAACTTAATCATTGATGCTTTGGATCGCTTAGAAAATGTAGAAAACGGTTTTAGGGCTAAGGCCTTCAATACTAATCGGTTATTGTCTATTGGAATTTCTAAGCATTTGTTGGGCTGTTTTGGTAGTTCATTAGTATCAAAATTTGATTTTATTGACTTCACTTTTGGGAACAACGAGGAGTTATTTGATTTAGTAAATTCCAAGAAAATAGATTTTGCGATAGTAACCAAACAATATGATACTTTTGATACCCTACAGCAGCGAATTGGAGAAATAAAACAAGTCGTTGTGGCTACTCCAGATATTGATATTCAAATCGTAAAAGAAAACATTACTACCAATGATTTAGTGGCTATAGAACACTGGATGAACGATCAGCGTTGGTACAGTCATGATTCGGGTATACCGCACATTAAGTTGTTTTGGTTGCATGTTTTTAATAAAAAAAGGCCAGCGATTATAGCCAATTATATCATTCCGTCAGAAAGTGAAATGATTGCAATTCTTACTCAAAACACGGGGGTAAGTGTGGTTTGGAATTGTAATGTTGCATCTAAGATTCGGGACAAAGAGTTACAATTGGTATGGGATAGTCCAAAAATGCCTACTACACCGTTATTTTTATTATCAGGAAAGAATGATAATTTAAATGCTATTGCTCAAGAAATAGCTATTGTTGTAAAAGAGGTTTTAGAGTAATTATTTTTTGTAAAAATTATTATGATCTAGATATTCCCAAACGTTATGCGATAATAAAGGGCGAATGTTTTTGCCTTTTTTGATGCAATTGCGAATGAAAGTAGCCGAAATTTCAACTACTGGGGCATCTATGATTTTGATTTTGGGATGGTTGGCAAAAGAGGGGTTTTCGGCTCCAGTATCAATTGCTTTTTGGTTGTTTTCTATGGCTTCGATTCTAGGGTAGACATAAATGGAATAATGCTCTAAAATGGCTTCATAGTTTTTCCATTTGTGCAAGGATTTTAAGTTGTCTTCGCCCATGATTAAAGCAAACTCGTTTTCTGGATATTTCTCTTGTAAATGTACCAGTGTAGTAATCGTATAATTGGGTTGCGGTAATTTAAATTCGATATCCGAAGGCTTTATTTTTGTATAGGTATCTGTAGCCAAATGCACCATATGTAACCGATGATAATCGTCAAGCAGCGTACTTTTCTTTTTTAACGGATTGTGTGGCGTTACTACCATCCAGATTTGGTCCAAATCAGTATGTTCTGCCATATGATTGGCAATAATCAAATGGCCCACATGAATGGGGTTAAAAGTGCCGAAATATAGTCCGATTTTCATTTTTCTAGTTATGCAAATGTTCACTAAGAAGCATTAGTTTTTTTACTTCTCTAATTTTTCTTTGTGAACCTTTGTCTAATTACTTATTTTACAAAATCCTTCACCAATTGATACGCTTCTTCAAGTGCAACAGGCAAATCGTAATTTTTAATAATCACATCAAATTGTGGAGCGGTAGCCAATTCTACTGAGGCTTTGGCAATGCGCATGTTGATTTTATCCTCGCTTTCGGTTGAGCGTTCTTTGAGTCTTCTTTTCAATTCATCAACACTAGGAGGTTTCACAAAAACAGCCAAGGTTTCTTCTGGGAATTTATGTTTAATTCGCAATCCGCCGGCCACATCAATATCAAAAATCACATTTTTGCCCATGGCCCAAATGCGTTCCACTTCGCTTTTTAGAGTGCCATAGAAATTATCGCGATACACTTCTTCCCATTCAACAAACTCTTCTGCTTTGATGTGTTTTTTGAATTGTTCTAAAGACATAAAGTAATAGTCTTTACCATCTACTTCTTCACCACGAGGCAAACGGGTAGCTGCCGAAATAGAAAATTCTAAATTCAAATCTTCTTTTCCTAATAAATGTCTAACGATTGTTGTTTTTCCCGAACCAGATGGAGCTGAAAAAACTATTAATTTTCCTTTTTTCATTTTTATACTATAATTTTCCTAGGAGCTACAATACATTCAACACTTGCTCTTTGATTTTCTCCAATTCATCTTTCATTTGAACGACTAACTTTTGCATTTGAGCATGATTGGATTTAGAACCCATAGTGTTGATTTCTCTACCCATTTCTTGAGTGATAAAACCTAGTTTTCTACCATTAGCTTCCGTTCCTTTGATGGTGTCTAGGAAATAATCCAAATGGTTGGTTAAACGTACTTTTTCTTCCGTGATATCTAGTTTTTCCAAATAGTAAATGAGCTCTTGTTCAAAACGATTTTCGTCAACATTTACTTGCAATTCAGCAATAGCGGTTTGTAAGCGTTCTTTGATAGCTTGAACGCGCTCTGGGTCTAAAGCCAAAGCTTCGTTCATGAATTGACGAATATTTCCGATGCGCAATTGGAATTCTTTTTCGAGAGACTCGCCTTCGTCTTTGCGGAAATTCAAAATGTTTTGAAGTGCTTCTTCGATTACAGTTTGTATAGTAGCCCATTCACTTTCGTCAATTTCTTCGCGTTCGACTTTCATAGTATCCGGCATACGAACGGCCATCTTCATCAATTCGGTTTCATCAGCATCTGCATAAACTTCCCGTAATTGATTGATATAAGCTTTTACAATTGGAACATTCACTCGAGTAGAGGTTTGCTCAGCGGTACTTTCAATGTAAATAGAGAAATCAATTTTTCCTCTTTCCAATTTTGAAGCAATTAGATTGCGCAATCCCAATTCCATTTCGCGGTATAAAGAGGGCATTCTTACATTCAAATCTAATCCCTTACTGTTTAGGGATTTTACTTCTATTGTTATTTTTTTGGTTGGCAATTGAAGTGTTGCTTTACCAAAACCGGTCATGGATTGTATCATATGTTTGTATAAAAAGCTGTAAAGATAAGTAAAAAGAAGCCTAAGCTCAAAGTTAGGAAATAATGGCTTCTCAATTCCCCCTTTGAGGGTTAGGGGGCTTTTGTGTTACCAAATAAACGCCCGAAAAAATTAAAATAGCCGCTCCTATTTTGACCCAATTCAGTTCGTCTTTTCCTAAACTAATAGCAAAAATCGTCGCAAAAAGAGGTTGTAAATAAATAAAAACCGCCACCGTAGTAGGTTTTAATTCTTTCATTGAAAGTAAATTTAATAAATAAGTTAAGAAAGTCGAAACAACTACAACAAAACTTATTTTCCAGTAGATTGAAGTAGGCACTAAAGACCAATTGACAGCATTAAACTCACTCCATCCAAATGGTAGAACCATCAAGAAACCAAAAAGATAAATCCACTTTACAAAGGTAAAGGCATTATAGGTATGCATTAATTTTTTTACAATGATGAGATAAAAACCATAAGAAATTGCATTGACCAATACTAAGAAATTACCCAATCCAGCATTGCTAGCACTACCAATCGATTTGCCGTAAAGAATCAATAAAGCAGTACCGAACAGGCCTAGGACAATTCCAAAAACCTTTCTTTTTTTTAGGCGCTCTTTCATTATTATTGCTGATAAAACCAGTACAATCATTGGTGTTGAAACCATAATTACTGCAGCAGAAATAGGTGAAGTTAGGCTTAATCCTTTAAAAAAAGTGAGCATATTGAATGCTACTCCGAAGAAAGCAGCAGCAATAATTCTAGGAAAATCTCCCAAGGCAATTTTTTCTTTGGGCATAAAAAGCCACGTTAGCCAAAAAAGCAGCACTGAACCGCCTACTCGAAGCAAGATAAACCCAAAGGCATCTATATAAGCAGGCATGACGTCTTTGGCAATGGTAAAAGTTACTCCGTAAATAATCGAAACGATGGTTGCACCAATTAAGGCAAGCTTTCTTTTAGACATGGGCCAATGCTAAATGAACTTGATGAATGTTTTGTTGGCTATTACCGATATATATTTTGTCATTAATGATAAAAACCGGTCGGCTCAAAAAGGTGTAATGTTCCAAAATGTATTTTTTAAAATCGGCTTCTGTAAGGGATTGATTTTTTAAATCCATCGATTTGTACAATTGGGCTTTTTTGCTAAACAAAGCTTCGTAACTTCCTGATAAACGGTACATTTCTTCTAACTCTTCTGGAGTTATTGGGTTTTGCTTAATATCATGAAAAGCCAAATTATGGTTGGCTGGTAATCCTTTTATGATTTTTCTGCAGGTATCGCAAGAAGCTAAGTAATATATTTTGTTCATTTGGATTGCTTTTTTGTGCTGCAAAGAAAATTCATTTAGACGGAAAATGAGTATTTTTATCCAAAAAATAAAAATAATGAACGCAATATTTGAACTCACAGCAACAAGCCGAAAAATGGCTGCTCCTTATCTTGAAAAATATACTCTAGAACAATTGAATACAATTCCTGAAGGTTTTTCTAATACTATATTTTGGAACATTGCTCATATCGTGGTGACACAACAGCTATTAGTATACAAATTATCAGGTTTGCCAATGCTGGTTTCAGATGATTTGGTAGAGAAATACCGTAAAGGCTCCAAGCCAGAACAAGATGCTACTCAAGAAGAAGTTGACTTGATTAAGAGTTTACTTTTTTCAACCGTAGAACAAATGAGAAGCGACTACGATAACAAGGGTTTTCAAAATTTTACTGAATACCCTACTTCTACAGGTTTTACTTTGCATACTGTTGAAGAAGCAATCCAATTCAATGCTTTTCATGAAGGTTTACATATCGGAATTTTAATGAGTCTTCGTAAGTTCGTGTAAAGAACACGACACAAATAGAAAAAGTGCTTCGAAATCTGATTTGATTTTGAAGCACTTTTTTATTTCAAAACAAGATAGTTTTTTAGCGAAGAATAGGGAATAAAAAGGGTTTTAGGTCCTTCTGCATAAGCTGCGGCTTCATATTGATTGTAGTGAAACAAAAGACCGTCATTGGTAAAAAAAATATTTTTAGGCAATTGAAAGGTATCGTCTTCAAATAAATAGCCTGTTTGATTGATGCTGCCCTTTAGTGGTATTTGATATTTGGTTCGAAATTTCTTTTCAACCATATTTTTTAGTTCTGAAAGATTCTGGAACAAAGCGACATTAGGAATTGTTTTTCCAGTTTTTGGATCAAAGAGCAAAGATTGTAGGCCTTCATATCCGTGAGCGCCACCCGTAAAAGTATAGTGGTCAATTTCGATATTGATAAGTTGTTCAGATTGATATTTTATGGTTCCCTCGATGTTGGCTTCCCAACCAAAAGTAGCGTCTGGTGCTTCTTGTTTGGTGGTCTCATACGATTGGATAAACGAGGAAATCAATGTCTCGTAGGTTTCATTTTTTAGTGGTTCTTCTTCGATGTAAACCAAATCTTTTATAACCGAAAACACTTTTTTGTTAAGGCTATCAGCTGCAATACTGTTGTTCTTGGCGTACGGAATTGTTATTTTTATTTCGGGACAATTTTCTTTACACAGTAATGTGCTTTTTTGGATGAACTCTTTATTATCAAAGCGTATTTCATTCGAACAACTACTTAATACCACGAGTAATAGTAGGCTTTGTATGTATTGTTTCATAACTCGAATATGTTAATTGTATACAAAGGTAACTTAGAGTGCAGTTGCTTTGTCAATATTTAACGGTAAATTTGCATTTGTAAGCAACAGTCATTTTAAAATTTAAACCAATGAAATTCAATACAAAAGTAATTCATGGAGGACAGCATCATGATGCAAGTACAGGAGCGGTAATGCCACCTGTTTATCAAACATCTACATTTGTGCAAACGAGTCCTGGAAAACCTTTACATCCTGATTATGAATACAGCCGAGCGGCAAATCCTACCAGAACAGCATTAGAAAATGCATTAGCAAGTATCGAAAACGGAACCAGAGGTTTGGCTTTTTCATCGGGGTTAGCAGCTACAGATTGTATTTTAAGATCATTCAAAGCGGGCGACGAAATCATTGCTATGGATGATTTGTATGGCGGAACTTATCGCATGTTTACCAGAATCTACAAAGATTCAGGAATTAAGTTTCATTTTGTTGACATGAATGATTTAGAGAAATTCCAATCTTTAATCAACGAAAATACAAAGTTGGTTTGGGTTGAAACACCTACGAATCCATTAATGAAACTAGCTGATATTGCTGCTATTGCTCAAATAACAAAAGCAAACAATATTCTTTTTGCGGTTGATAATACTTTTGCCACGCCTTATTTACAAAAACCTTTAGATTTAGGAGCCGATATTGTAATGCATTCGGCAACCAAGTATTTAGGAGGACACTCTGATGTTATTGCTGGGGCTTTAATTGTAAAAGACGAAGCATTAGGTAATCAATTGCATTTTCAGCAATTTGCAACTGGAGCAACTTTAGGGCCAATGGATAGTTTTTTGGTGTTAAGAGGTATAAAAACCTTGCATTTACGTGTGCAAAGACATTGTGAAAATGGTGAAAAAGTAGTCGCTTTTTTAAATACTCATCCAAAAATAAAAAAAGTATATTATCCTGGATTGCCAGAGCATCCGTTTCATGACATTGCCAAAAAGCAAATGAATGGTTTTGGCGGGATGGTTTCTTTTACTTTTACCTCTGGTAAAAAAGAAGATGCAATTGCTTTTTTAGAAAAATTAAAAGTTTTCACTTTGGCAGAATCGTTAGGGGGTGTAGAATCTTTAGCTAATCACCCAGCTTTGATGACTCATGCTTCTATACCTGAAGATAAAAGAAAGGAAGTAGGGATTACTGATGATTTGGTTCGATTGAGTGTGGGGATAGAAGATGCCTCAGACTTGATAGCTGATTTAGAGCAAGCGTTATCCTAAAAGGTTATATATAAAAAAGGGCTCAATTGAGCCCTTTTTTATGAATGATCTAATAATGTTAAAATTCTAAATATTGAATGTACCCTATATTGAACCAAACAGTCCAATCATTGGCTTTATTTTCTTTGTATTGTTGTTTGTTAGGATTTAAACCATCTACCCAGTCCGAAGTAAAGTATTGAAAACGCATGTCTACCATTAAGTCGCTCATGGTTGTCAGTTTGTATCTAGTACCAATACCAGCAATGACAGACAAAACGGTTTTACTTTCGTTAGAAAATCCATTCGGTCTTCCATCTGAAGGAGCCAAATATTTTGGAAGTGTTGTATCTGGAGTACCCAAAGGACCTAAAGTAGAAGTTGCTTCTGCATTATAAAAACTATAGGCAAGTCCTAAACTTCCATAAGGCCCAAATGCACCAATGGTATTTTCAAAATCGTGAATCTTTATAGGATGAAATTCTCCTTGTATACCCAGATTCATAACTTTAGAAGCGCCTCTCATCGCTCGTAATTGTTGTTTTCCTAATGAATTATTCCCTTGTTCTACCCATGTGCCAAAATGTCTAAAGTCAGTTGAGCTATAAGAGAGTTCAGAACGAATTTTAAAATGGTTATTAAAATAGGTGTCGTAATTAGCTCTTGATGAAAAATTAATGTAATGTACTAATCCAGCTGCAAATCCAGTATTACCGGCATTGGTTTCCATATCATGTCTTTCGCCATAGTCTGATTGAAATGCGACAGGGCCAAAAGTAACTCCTATTTCATGGGCAAGATTAAATTGAGCATTGGATACATTGATGATTGAAATCAATGCTATTAGAGTTGGCAAGTATTTTTTAAACATTTGAGGGCCTTTTTATTGGGCGCAAATATATAAAAACAAATAACACAAAATAGGCGGTAAAAGTTAAACCAATTATTATTAACTAAAATTCATTTTCTTTACACATACTATAACGTTTTCGTAAAAACTACCTTCTGATTTTTGTATTTCTTTGAAAATGGTTAAATAAAAGATAATTTTTCTTTTTTTTATAAAAAAATAGGTCAAATTTACGTTTAAGACGTATATTTGCAATCAGTAACAGTACGTTTTTAACGTTTTTATAATCATTAGGATCATGTCACAAAGTATTACTAATTTTATCGATTCGGTAACCAAAAAAAATCCGAACGAAACAGAGTTTTTGCAAGCAGTACTAGAAGTTGCCGAAACGGTAATTCCTTTCATCGAACAAAATAAAAAATACCAAAACAAAATGCTTTTAGAGCGCATGGTTGAGCCTGAGCGCGTAATCATGTTTAGAGTTACTTGGATTGACGATCAAGGGCAAACACAAGTAAATCGCGGATATCGTATCCAGATGAATTCGGCCATTGGTCCATACAAAGGTGGATTACGTTTTCATCCTTCAGTAAACTTAAGTATTTTGAAATTCTTAGCTTTTGAGCAAACTTTTAAAAACAGTTTAACTACTTTGCCAATGGGCGGAGGTAAAGGAGGTTCTGATTTTGATCCTAAAGGAAAATCAGACAATGAAATTATGAGATTCTGTCAAAGTTTTATGATTGAATTGGCCAAACATATTGGTGCTGATACGGATGTTCCTGCTGGAGATATCGGTGTTGGAGGAAGAGAAGTTGGCTATTTATTTGGTCAATACAAAAGATTAAGAAATGAATTTACAGGAGTGTTAACTGGTAAAGGAATTTCTTTCGGAGGATCATTAATTCGTCCTGAAGCAACTGGTTACGGAACAGTTTACTTTGCACAAAGTATGTTGAAAACAAAAGGAGATTCTTTTGAAGGAAAAACTGTGGTTATTTCTGGTTCCGGAAACGTTGCTCAATACGCTACTCAAAAAGCAACTCAGTTAGGTGGTAAAGTGGTTACTTTATCTGATTCTGCAGGATATATTTATGATGCAGACGGGATTGACGCTGAAAAATTAGCTTTCGTAATGGAATTGAAAAATGAATTACGTGGAAGAATTAGCGAATATGTAGTTAAATATCCAAATGCAAAATATGTGGCTGGAAAACGTCCATGGGAAGTAAAATGTGATATCGCTCTGCCTTGCGCCACTCAAAATGAGTTGAACGGAGAAGAAGCGGCTCTTTTATTAGCCAATGGTTGTATCGCTGTAGCGGAAGGTGCTAATATGCCATCTACGCCAGAAGCGATTGCAGCTTTCCACCAAGCGAAAATTTTATTCTCACCTGGAAAAGCGTCAAACGCTGGAGGTGTAGCTACTTCTGGTCTAGAAATGTCTCAAAACTCACTTCGTTTAAGCTGGACAGCTGAAGAAGTAGATGAAAAATTATACAACATCATGTTGAATATTCATGATTCATGTGTACAATACGGTACAGATGAAACAGGATATGTTGATTATGTTAAAGGAGCTAATATTGCTGGATTTGTGAAAGTAGCAGATGCTATGTTGGCACAAGGAGTAGTATAGTAGTAGTAAGTTAATTAGTCAAAGCCTTCTTCTGGAAACAGAAGAAGGCTTTTTTTATTCCTTAAAGAACAAAAATCAAAAACTTTCGTTTGTACTATATTTGTAATTCATTTGAAAAAAACTCATGAGAAGAATAGTCGTGTTTTTTTGTTGTTTATTAGTCCTTAATGTTGGTTTTTCACAAAATCAATTATCATGGAAGGGTTACTTTTCTTATAGCGAAATCAAAGATGTAGCGCAATCCAATTCTAATCTTTTTGCTGCTGCTGAGAATGCGCTGTTCTCAAAAAACACACTTTCAAATAGGTTAAAAACTACCACGACTATCGATGGGCTTTCGGGTTTGACGATATCCGCTTTGTATCATAGTGCTGCTTTCAACAAAACGATTGTGGGTTATGAAAATGGTCTTTTAATTGTGATTAATGAAGCTGATGGTTCTCTCCTAAAAGTGGTCGATATTATAAACAAACAATTACCTGCTAATATCAAAAAAATCAATCACTTTTTGGAATATCAAGGAATTCTTTATGTTTCTTGTGATTTTGGTATAGTACAATTCAATTTGAATACACAACTTTTTGGTGATACCTACTTTATTGGCGACTTAGGAAAGGAGATTTCAGTGAAGCAAACCGCTATTTTTGAAGGAAATATTTATGCTGCCACCGAAAATGGAATTCGTCGTGCAGTTCTTACAAATCCAAATCTAATAGATTATCAGCAATGGACACTGCTTTTGTCTGATAATTGGTCTGGAATAACTGCTTTTGGAACAGATTTGTACGCTTCAACTGCTACTGGTACTATTTATAAATATGGACTGAATTCATTCTCTGTTGTTCAAAGTTTTGGTTCGCCTATAGTTGATTTTCGTGCTGATGCTAATTATTTACTGGTAACTACTCCCAGTCAAATTTCGGTCTTCGGGTCAGGATTGCTTTTGGTAAAACAAGTAAATAGCAACCAGGTTTTGGACAAAAATCCTGTTTTTACGTGTGCTACCATCGTAAATGCTACTTTGTTTTTGGGCACCAAAGAAAATGGTTTATTAGAAACGACATTGTCTGTAGGCTCACCAATCGTAGATAGTACGCCTTCAGGACCACTCAGAAACGCTATTTTTTCTTTTCAAGTTACTCCAAATGCACTTTGGGGAGTGTATGGAGGTTATACTGGTGACTACAATCCTTATTCTTATAACAACAGTGGTCCTAATTTATATGGCATTAGCCGTCTCAATACTCAGGGTTGGTTATCAATTCCTGCAAATGAGGTTTTGGGAGCTAAATCTATTTCAAGAATAACTATTGATCCAAATGACGAGACTAAAGTTTATGCAAGTTCTTTTTTTTCGGGTTTATTGCGGATAGAAAATGAAGTGCCCAGTTTTTTGTATAACCAAACCAATTCGGGTTTAGAATCGATTGCTTTTTTAGGGCCAACGTATATAGATGTTCGTATTAACGGAACAGTGTTTGACAAATCAGGGAATCTTTGGGTGACCAATTCCCGAATCGAAAATGGCTTAAAAGTCTTGAGAAGTAATGGACAATGGCAAAGTTATTCCTTGAATACTATCGCCGAAAAAAGCATTGATGTGAGTATGGGAAGAATGGTCATCGATAAAAATAGTACCAAATGGATTGCCTCTAATACTGATGGAGTACTTGCTTTTAACGAATTGGGTACACCCACTTTTAAGAAAATTACTTTTGGATCAGACAAAGGAAACCTACCTACAACAGATGTTAGAGCTTTGGCTATAGATACTAATAATCAACTTTGGATTGGTACCACCAAGGGACTACGCGTGTTATCTAATGTGAATAATTTTCAAAATACTACAGCACTTACTACCAAACCCATTATTATTCTAGAAGATGAGGTGGCTCAGGAGTTGCTCTTTGAGCAATTTATAAATGCAATAGTAGTAGATGGTGCCAACAATAAATGGGTAGGAACGGCAGATTCAGGTGTTTTTTTATTGTCATCCAATGGACAAAAAACGATTTATCATTTCACTACTAATAATTCACCATTACCAAGTAATACTATTAATGATATTGGAATCAATTCAGTTACAGGCGAAGTTTATATTGCTACGACCAAAGGGATGATTTCGTTTAAGGGAGTAGCCACAGCAGCTAGTGATTCTTTGAATGACGCCTATGTTTATCCCAATCCAGTTCGCCCTGAATTTAGCGGAACGGTTAAAATAGCTGGACTTTTGGATCGTGCTAATGTAAAAATAACCGACATAGAAGGTAATTTAGTGCACGAAGCAATTTCGCAAGGAGGAACAATTGAATGGGATACCACCGCTTTTGGCAAGTATAAAGTGGCTTCAGGTGTGTATATGATTTTCATCTCCGCCGAGGATGGTATCGAAACCAAGGTGAAAAAAGTGATGATTATAAGGTAAATATCAAATGCTACATACCAAATTCCTGAACTTAAATTCCAAAATTCTTTTTTATAAAAACTAAAAAATACTGTTTTGACGATTTCTAAAAATCCGTGCTTGTTTCACTCATTTAATTCCCCCTTTGGGGGTTAGGGGGCTATGTTAGTAAAAACCAAAGCCATCGTAATATCTACTTTAAAATTTCAAGAAAAAAGCTTGATTGTGAAGTGCTTTACCCAGTCTCATGGTCTAAAATCTTATTTTGTCAGAGATGCATTTTCTGGAAAGAAAAACAATCAAAAAATTGCCTACTTTCAACCGTTATCAATCCTAGAAATTGAAGCTGTACATAAAAACAAAGGAACTTTAGAGCATTTTAAAGAAATCAAAACGGCCATACCGTTTCAAACCATTCCTTTGGATATTGTAAAAAGTACTATGGTGCTGTTTCTTTCCGAGATTTTGCATCACGCCATTCACGAAGAAGAAAAAAACGAGGATTTGTTTCAGTATCTCGAAGCAGCTTTACAATGGCTCGATACGCACAACGAAACGAGTAATTTTCATCTGATTTTAATGCTCGAAATTACCAAGTTCTTAGGGTTCTATCCCGATACTTCTGATCAAGATTTGCCTTTTTTTGAAATGAATGAAGGAGTTTTTTCTTTGTTCCAAGCCATGAGCTCATTATCTGAACATCAGTCCAATTTGCTAAAGAGATTGATTGATTTGAAATTAGATTCTGATCAAAAAGTGTTTCAGGTCACCGAACGTCAACTTTTACTCAAAATTCTAATTGATTACTATAGTTTTCATCTTGATGGTTTTAAAAAGCCAAAATCGTTAGATATTTTGAAAGAAATTTTTTCATAAGTTTAATTATATCTATATATTCGCTTGTGATTTATTAGTCACAGTATATCCCTATTTATTAATTACAAAAAATTAAAATGAAGAAATTTACTTATTCGATTATCTTACTTTTATTGGTTGGTTTTTCTGCAATTTCGCAAAGAAAATACGACGAAATAATTACGACAGATAATCCCGTGCAAGATTTAGTGCAAAATGAAATTACTGGTATAGTAGTTTTTAAGGAAGGCGGTACTGTAAAAGGATTAGACCCAGAAACAAAAAAAATAGTATGGACACTTACTAAAGAGGATTTTGGAAGTGTTTCTGTTGGAGACATCATGAAAGATCCTGATTTTGGTAATATTTTTAAAGACAAAAAGGCTTTAACAAGCGTTGGAGGTAGTCCTTATGTTGAGGCTTACATCAATAACAAATATATCATTGTAAATACTGACACAGGTAAAATTGTATATAATTCATCGAAAGAATCGTTTTGGGTAATTCAATCTGATTTTATACCAGAAACTGATGAATATTTACTTACTTTAAAGAAGGATGGTGATATGGCAATTGCTTTATTGGACATGAAAACTGGTGAGTTAAAATGGAATACCATAGTTGACAAAGCAAAATCTTTATTTAGTTTTTCTTTAAAAGAATCCGCAAATACTAATATCGCCAAAGTAAATGGTTCAGTAATTTATTATTTGCTGTATGGAAAATTGTATTCATTTGATCGAAGCTCGGGTAAATTAAATTGGAAAGCTGATGATGAAGAATATACAAAATTCTTTTTAACGCAAAATGATAAAAATATTGTAGTAGTTAATAGCCAAGGCATTTTTTCAACAAAAGAGTATTTAAATGTGTTGAGTACTGATAACGGTAAAAGTATATGGAAAGAGTCTATTAAAACCAAGAAAGTAGTTTATCTTGAAGATTGGGGATCAAAATTATTAATTGCACATTTTAGTGGTTTTAATTTCTATGACTTAAAAACAGGAGAAAAAATATGGAAAAAAGATGCTCGCGGTGATGGTTTGAAACGAGTAATCCCAATCGATCAAGATTTTCTTTATGTAGCCGAAAACGAAATGATGCTAATAAATAAAGAAGGCGAAAAGTTATGGAAGAAGTTTATAGAAATCTCAGATGATAAAGAAGATCCTATTTACTATTTAGGAAAAGTAGGAGAAAAAGTAATGTATCTTACAGGTACTTACGGGAATATGGTTGATTACAAGTCTGGAAAAAAATTATGGAAGCGTAATATTGAATTTGATAAGAGCCGTCCAGTTTTACCTACGTTTGAAGAAACATCAAATTCTTATTTAGTATATAATGATGAAAAGTTATACAAATTTAACCCAACTATTGATGATAAGCCGGAGCCATTCGCAAAAGTTAACATCAAAAATGAAAAAGAATTGAATAGCATTGAACTGTTTCCTTGGGGAGTAGTGCTTTCTGGTCCAGTTGAGGTTATGGGGGTTAATATGGATGGAACCGTAAAATATCATCTTACCTATAGTCAACCAGGTGAAACTGGAAGACGTTTGTTAAAGAGTGCTGCATTAGTTGGAAGTTTTGCTATGGGGGCTGCTGCTTTTGGCAGTGCCATGAAAGGAAGTGAATTGACAATGGAGACTCGTGATGAAAACGGGAATAAACAAACTGTTACAATTCGTGAAAGAGATAAAACCAACATGGCTCAGGCCGAAGGTTATGCTGCAGGTGCTGCTGCATTAGGAATGGTTGCTGAGAAGTTTGGTTCTCGCTTTAATGCAATGAAACAGAATCGTGACTTTTCTTATATTTTTGCCAAAGCTCAAACAGGAGAAAAAATCCTTGTAAAAGTTAGAAAGATTGACGGAGTGGAATTAGATAAGATAACTTTTAATAACAATCGTCCACAATATGAAATTGATCCAGCAACGCAAAACATTTTTTACGTTTCTGATAGTTCAATTCAAATTTTTAATAAAAAATAAAATACAAAGGCCATCAGAAAGTTAATCTGTTGGCCTTTTTTTTAGCCATGAAAAAAAAATTACTCTTTATGTTTTTGCTTGTAATTGTTTCAATTCAAGCTCAAGAAAAAATAAGCTCAAAGAAAAAAAAATTCTACATACCAACAATTCAATATTCTTCATTCCCAATTCTTGATAATGTTTTGACACAAACCACTTTTTATCAGATGGATAAGGAGTTAATTCAAGAAGAACTTATTTTAAAGAAAAACTATTTTAATATTAATGGTTTTATAAAAGACCCTACAAACGGAAAATTAAAGATTTATTTGACCATTGCTTTGCCAAAATTTACTGCCACTAAAATTGATAGTACTTTTGATAAAAAGCAAAACATATGGAAGTATGCAATATCTTCAAATTATAATGTTAAAATAAAAGTTGAGGCAAAATGTGCAGATAAACTTTTGTTATCTGAGGAATTTAATACAATAGAACCTTATGTTGTTGGTACTGAATATCAAAAGAGTAATCTTAAACAAGCTGTAGTTGCAAGTAGTCAGTCTATTCGAAACGCAGAACAAAAGGAAGATTATGATATAGAAAATTTAGGAATAGATAAAGTAATTTATCAATCAGTAGATAAAATTCAGAATTATCTTAATTATAAATTTGGATACAGTAAAGGAGAATCAAAAGAAAAATTTGAATTTGTAACTTCCAAAGATCATCCAGAATATAAGCAGATGCTTGATTTTGAAAATGAAATTTCGACACAAATGCAAAAAGTAACACTCGAAAAAGGATTAGATGAAAAAGCATTGCTACCTCATTTACATTACTTGGAGGGTTTGTTAACTAAATATCCACCTTTGCCAGCAAACGAAAACATAAGATTTATTGTTCTTAATAATTTAGCACAATCCTATTTTTTACTTGAAAACAAAGAGAAAGCGTTGCAGTTTGCCAATTTGCTTATTGAGAACGATAAATTAGATTCTAGAGGGACTGCAATTATTAATCGAGTTAAGAATGCTTTTTTTGTAGATAAAATGATTAGAAGCCATACTACTCGTTTTGCTGAGCTTAAAAAGTTAGGCCTTAAAATAGCTGAAGAAAAAGAGGAAATGCGACTTGCTTTCTTTGAGAAAATTGCTCAACAAGAAGCAGACTGGGAAATAGAAAAAGCCAATAGAGAAGCTAATCTAATTAAGTCTAAAGTGCAAAGATTTAATATGCTTGACTCTATTCCGTATCAATCTAAACCAGATTTGTTAGCTAAAGTTATTACTAGTTTAGGCGGGAGTAATGCTCTGAAAAGTATTGAAAAAGCACATATGTTATCTAAACTTTTTATTGAAGGTAATAGGGTTTCTCAAACAGAAGAAAAATGGGCAACAAGCACAAATTATCTTTTGAAGAAAAAAATGCCTGAAAATTATTATGAGATAGTAAATGGGCCCGAGGCTTGGAGTCACGATGATCGCGAAAGCGGAGTTAATGCAAAATGGACAAAGGAAAGTTCATATGGCTACAATATGCTGTCCAAAAATGTTGATTTGATTAATTTTATTTCTGATTTACGACTTGATTTATGGAATGATTTTGAGCTTTTGGGCGATGAGATGGTTGAAGGAAAAATGTGTTACCATTTGAACTATTTTGAGAAAACATTAAATGCAGCGAATAGAACTATTCCTAAAACGGATTATCATTTGTTTATTGACAAAGAGAGTCATACTATCGTTGCTTCCGAAAAAACTGAATATGACAATGGAAATAAAAGCTTTTTTGAAAGAAAACTGTTTTCGGATTATCGCATTGTGCCAGCCTTGAATACAGGTAGTTTGCCTTATAAAGTCGCTTATGAAATTGAAGATTTTAATGGAGAAACTGTATATCAAGAACTGAGAGAAAAAATTGATATAAATCCTGTTTTTGGGAATAGAATTTTTATTAAAGAAGTCTATTTTGGTGGATTTAAATAGTCTTTATTTTTATTTTTAATTTTTTAGTTTAAAGAGGAGTATTTTTTACTCCTCTTTTTTTACCTTTTATCTAATAAACTTCATGAATTTTCAATAAATACTCACACAATAATTCAAAATTTATTACTTTCGCACCTCGATTAAGAAAAGGATATCATGAGTACAAAATTTACTGAATACAAAGGACTTGACTTGCCAAAAGCGGCATCCGAAGTACTTGATTTTTGGAAGAACGAAAATATATTTGAAAAGAGTGTAACTACCCGAGAAGGCAACACGCCTTTTGTGTTTTTTGAAGGGCCGCCTTCGGCCAATGGATTACCTGGAATTCACCACGTAATGGCGCGTGCTATTAAAGATATTTTTTGCCGATACAAAACCCAAAAAGGATTTCAAGTAAAACGTAAAGCCGGTTGGGATACTCACGGTTTGCCTGTAGAGTTAGGTACCGAAAAAGAATTAGGCATTACGAAAGAAGATATCGGAAAAACAATTTCTATCGAAGATTATAACGAAGCGTGTAAAAAAACCGTAATGCGTTATACTGATGTTTGGAATGATTTGACTGAAAAAATGGGCTATTGGGTAGATATGGAAGATCCGTATGTAACCTATAAACCCAAGTATATGGAATCCGTTTGGTGGTTGCTAAAGCAAATCTATGACAAGGATTTGATGTATAAAGGCTACACCATTCAGCCGTATTCCCCAAAAGCGGGTACTGGTTTGTCTTCTCACGAAGTAAATCAACCTGGAAGTTACCGTGATGTAACGGATACGACCATTGTAGCTCAGTTCAAAACACTACCAGAAACATTACCTTCATTTTTACAAGGTTTTGGTTCTATTCACATTTTGGCTTGGACGACAACACCTTGGACTTTGCCATCGAACACCGCTTTGACAGTTGGGCCAAAAATCGATTATGTTTTAGTAAAAACCTTCAATCAATATACTTTTGAGCCAGTTCATGTGATTTTGGCCAAAAACTTAGTTGGAAAACAATTTACAAAAGGATTTTTTGCCGCTGAAGACGCCACTGATTTTGAAAATTTCAAAGCTGGCGATAAAAAAATACCATTTCAAATCGTAGCCGAATGTAAAGGTCAAGATTTAGTGGATATTCGTTATGAGCAATTATTGCCTCTTGTATTACCCTATCAAAATCCAGAAAATGCGTTTAGAGTAATTGCGGGTGATTTTGTGACTACTGAAGACGGTACGGGTATTGTACATACAGCGCCTACATTTGGAGCAGATGATGCTAAAGTAGCCAAAGAAGCTACGCCAGAAGTGCCGCCAATGTTAGTTTTAGACGAAAATGGTACGCCAGTTCCTTTGGTAGATTTGCAAGGAAGATTTATTCAAGGTCTAGGTGATTTTTCGGGTAAATACGTTAAAAACGAATATTACAACGAAGGAGAAGCACCAGAGCGTTCGGTAGATGTAGAAATTGCCATTCGTTTAAAAGAAGAAAACAAAGCCTTTAAAGTAGAGAAATACGTTCACAGTTACCCACATTGTTGGAGAACTGATAAGCCTATTTTGTATTATCCATTAGACTCTTGGTTTATCAAAATTACCGAGGTGAGAGACCGTATGTTCGACCTGAACGACAGCATCAATTGGAAACCAAAAGCTACTGGCGAAGGTCGTTTTGGAAATTGGTTGAAAAATGCTAATGACTGGAACCTATCGCGTTCTAGATATTGGGGAATTCCTTTGCCAATTTGGAGAACCGAAGACAAACAAGAAGAAATTGTAATTGGTTCTGTTGAAGAATTATACAACGAGATAGACAAAGCTATTGCAGCAGGCGTTCAAACCAACAATCCGTTTGCAGGTTTTGAAATTGGAAACATGTCTGAATCCAATTACGATTTGATTGATTTACACAAAAATGTGGTAGACCAAATCACACTGGTTTCTGCTTCAGGAAAACCAATGAAACGCGAATCCGATTTGATTGACGTTTGGTTTGATTCCGGTGCTATGCCTTATGCACAATGGCATTATCCATTTGAAAATAAAGAAAAAATTGATCAAAATACCGATTTCCCAGCTGATTTTATTGCAGAAGGTGTCGATCAAACTCGTGGATGGTTTTACACCTTACACGCCATTGGTGCTTTGGTTTTTGATCGTATCGCTTATAAAAACGTAGTATCCAACGGTTTGGTTTTGGATAAAAATGGTCAAAAAATGTCCAAGCGTTTAGGAAATGCTGTCGATCCATTTGAAACGTTATCAGAATATGGTCCTGATGCAACGCGTTGGTACATGATCTCGAATGCTAACCCTTGGGATAACTTGAAGTTTGACATTGAAGGAATTGCTGAGGTGCGTCGTAAGTTCTTTGGAACGTTGTATAATACCTATTCTTTCTTTGCTTTATATGCCAATATCGATGGCTTTAGTTATGCAGAAGCTGAGGTGCCTTTAGAAGAACGCCCAGAGATTGATCAATGGATCATTTCAGAATTGAATACGTTGATCAAAGAAGTGGATGTGTTTTATGCTGAATATGAACCAACTCGTGCCGCTCGTGCTATTTCTGATTTTGTTCAAGAAAATCTAAGTAACTGGTACGTGCGTTTGTGTAGACGTCGTTTCTGGAAAGGGGAGTATGCTCAAGATAAAATTGCTGCTTATCAAACACTTTATACTTGCTTGTTGAGCATAGCAAAATTGAGTGCACCTATCGCTCCTTTCTTTATGGATAAGTTGTATAGAGACTTGACTCAAGCAACAGGAACAGAGAATTTCGAGTCAGTACACTTGGCGCAATTCCCCGTTTCAGTTGAAAAGTTTGTTGATAAATCGTTAGAGAGTAAAATGCAGAAGGCGCAAACCATTTCTTCACTAGTGTTGTCACTGCGTAAAAAGGAAATGATCAAAGTGCGTCAACCTCTGCAAAAGGTAATGATTCCGGTACTTGACGCGGTTCAGAAGGCTGAAATCGAAGCGGTTGCCGACCTTATAAAAGCCGAAGTAAACGTCAAAGAAATCGAACTTTTAGACGATGCTTCAGGCATATTGGTAAAACAAATTAAACCTAATTTTAAGGCTCTTGGACCACGATTCGGAAAAGATATGGGTCTGATTTCCAAAGAGATACAATCTTTTACACCTGAACAAATCAATCAATTAGACAAAGAAGGAAGCTTAAGTATTGTAATTTCAGGAAAAGATGTAATTTTATCTCTAGAGGATGTAGAAATTTCTTCGCAAGATATCGAAGGGTGGTTGGTAGCCAATGCTAATGGAATAACAGTAGCATTAGACATCACCATTTCTGAAGAGTTAAGAAAAGAAGGAATTGCTAGGGAGTTAGTAAATCGTATTCAGAATATCCGTAAAGATTCTGGTTTCGAGGTTACTGATAAAGTGAAGGTTTACGTTCAAAATCACGCTGTTTTACAAGAAGCAATTCTAGCTAATGAAAGCTACATTAAGTCAGAAACATTGACTGAAGAATTGCTATTTGCTGAAAGCTTAGAAAATGGCATAGAAATTGAGTTCGACGACATTAAAACAAAATTAACGATAACAAAATAAACCAACCAAAAAAGAATTAACCAACCCATTAAATTAATTTAGGCTATGATCGAGGAAATGACACGATACTCAGACGCTGACTTAGCAGAGTTCAAACAGATAATCAAAGAGAAGATTGAAAAAGCACAGGCTGATCTTGACTTGATAAAAAGTGCCTATATGAATGATTTAAATAATGGTACTGATGACACTTCGCCTACTTTCAAAGCTTTTGAAGAAGGAAGCGAAACGATGTCTAAAGAAGCCAATTCACAATTGGCTATTCGTCAAGAAAAGTTTTTGCGTGATTTAAAAAATGCTCTTTTCCGTGTGGAAAACAAAACCTACGGTATTTGTAGAGTAACCGGAAAGTTAATTGGTAAAGAAAGGCTTAAAATAGTTCCTCATGCTACTATGAGTATCGAAGCCAAAAACATGCAACGATAATTATTTAAAATACTAAATTTCAAGTTCCAAATTCCAAGGGTATCTTTTGGAATTTGGAATTTCTTTTTTTTGGATTTTAATTTTTATTTTAGAGTTCTTTTTTTGAATTTGTCTATTTTTGCCCCACTAAAATGTATAAGATGTCCTTACGAAAAGCCTATCTGCTTATATTTCTACTTCTATTGGTAGATCAAGTTTCTAAAATTTATGTCAAAACAAATTTTGTTTTAGGCGAAGAAGTGACCGTTTTCAATTGGTTCAAAATTCATTTTATAGAAAACGAAGGAATGGCTTGGGGAACTAAACTTCCTGGCGAGTACGGCAAGTTGTTTTTGACCGTTTTCCGCATTTTTGCTGTCGGCGGAATTGGTTATTGGTTATGGGATTCTGTGCGTAATCATAAAAGTTCTAATTATCTTATAGTGGCGATTGCCTTGATTTTTGCTGGAGCATTAGGAAATATTATAGATTCTGTTTTTTACGGTGTTATTTTTAACGACAGTTATCAGCAATTGGCCGTTATGTTCTCTGAAGAGCCTTACGGAACTTGGTTTCACGGGCAAGTGGTTGATATGTTTTACTTTCCTATCATCAAAGATTTTCCAATGCCAGAATGGGTACCTTTCATAGGAGGGAGACCTTTTACGTTCTTCAATGCTATTTTCAACGTAGCCGATGTGGCCATTTCAACGGGTGTAGGAATCTTAATTGTTTTTAATAAAAAAGCTTTTCATAAAGGAGATGCCTAATTTTTAGGAGCTTTATCCTGCTGTACGCTATATCTTTTATACTAGAAACCCTTTCAGTTTTATTTACTGAAAGGGTTTCTAGTATAAAAGGATGCCGCTTCCATAAGGGCTAGGGGTTTGAGTTATCCAAAGAGTTCGGCTGCTACATCTTCTATTTTCGTGACTAACCGAATTTGAATCCCAGTATTTTTAATTGCAATTTTGTTGTATTTTGAAACGAATATAGTTGAGAAACCCAGTTTTTCAGCTTCTTGTATGCGTTGGTCAACTCGATTAACAGGGCGAATTTCTCCCGAAAGCCCTACTTCTCCAGCAAAACAAAAATCTTTATGTATAGGAATGTCTTCGTTTGAAGATAAGATGGCGGCAACTACCGCTAAATCAATCGCCGGGTCATCGACGGAAAGTCCTCCTGTTACGTTCAAAAAGACATCTTTAGCTCCTAATCGGAAACCAGCTCTTTTTTCTAAAACAGCCAAAATCATATTTAGTCGTTTGGCGTTGTAACCTGTTGTGCTTCGTTGAGGTGTTCCGTAAACAGCGGTGCTTACAAGCGCTTGTATTTCTATCATTAAAGGGCGCATACCTTCTAATGTAGTTGCAATAGCAGTTCCAGAGAGTTGTTCGTCTTTGTGCGAAATCAATATTTCAGACGGATTTGAAACTTCGCGTAAACCGCTGCCCAACATCTCATAAATACCTATTTCAGCAGTGGAGCCAAAACGGTTTTTTAGTGAGCGAAGGATGCGGTACACGTGGTTTCTATCGCCTTCAAATTGCAAAACGGTGTCCACCATATGTTCTAGAATCTTTGGGCCGGCAATGGTGCCATCTTTGGTGATGTGGCCAATAAGAATTACGGGAACGTTAGTTTCTTTGGCAAATTTAATCAACTCTGCGGTGGTTTCTCTAATTTGAGAAATGCTTCCAGCAGTCGATTCAATATAATCCGTATGCAGCGTTTGAATCGAATCGATGATTACAATCTCAGGCTGCATCGTTTCGATTTGCTTAAAGATGTTTTGTGTTTTGGTTTCTGTCAAAATATAGCAATTGTCTCCATTGGGAGTAATGCGTTCCGCACGCATCTTGATTTGCTTTTGGCTTTCTTCACCAGAAACATATAAGGTTTTAAAAGGTAGTTTTAAGGAAATTTGCAGTAACAGTGTACTTTTTCCTATACCTGGTTCTCCGCCTAGTAAAATTAAGGAACCAGGAACAATTCCGCCTCCTAAAACACGGTTCAATTCCGCATCAGTGGTGTCTAGTCTAATTTCTGCTGTCGAATCAATTTCGTTGATGCGCAACGGGCGTGGTGCTTTACTTATAGAAGTAGGTTCACTTTTCCAGGCTACTTTTTCTTGTTTTTGTATAATTTCTTCTGCAATGGTGTTCCATTCTTTGCAGGAATTGCATTGTCCTTGCCATTTGGCATATTGAGCGCCACAATTTTGACAAAAAAAGGTAGTTTTTACTTTAGCCATTATTTTTTAGGTGCAATTTTACTCAACATTAAGTCGTATTTCTCTAGCATCATTGTTTTTGTTAACGCTCCAATTTCTTGCATTTGTGAGGCGTTTTGGTAGCGTTTCATGGCTTTTTTGTAGTCTTCTTGTTTTTCGTACATTAAGCCTAATTCATATTCTGCAAGCATTGATTTTGGATAATATTTATCGGCCAAAATTGCCAATTGATCCAATTCACTAAAAGCATTGTTTTTTAAAATAGCAGCTTCAATAGCTTTGAAATCATTAATTCTAATCGGAACTTCAAGATGTAAAACTTCGTTTAAAGTGTTGTATTTTTTTTCTAAATAATCGACATAGCCTGATTGTAGTATGACAATTTTATTGCTAAACTCTAGAGAAGTGATGGGTTTGTAACTGTCAAATATTTGATGTAATGCACTTGGAATAGCATATAAGGTTTGGGAATAATGCCCAGCACCTTTGAATGATTCAAACTTGTAATTGACTAATGGATTGTTGTCTTTTTTGATGTTGTCATTCAGCATTTTGATAGGTTCTGCCAATTGTTTGATTTCATCTTCACTAGTAGATAAGTAATAAAAAACTGGATTTTTCGCTATGCTTAATTGTTCAGCCACTCTTTTTTCCATTAGTGGAGCGAGTTCGGGATTTAATGAAATGTAAGCGTTAAAAAGAGGGTTTTCTTTGTACAGAAAAAAATTCAAATAACCAGCTGTTGTGTCAAGTCCAGCAATTATTCGGAATGGGGCTACGCGGTATTTTTTTTCAATATAAGGCAGTAATTCTTGACCGATAAACTCATAAAAAGCCGCTCCTTTTTCGGCAGGAAGCCCTTGGGCGTCTTCATATTCTGTGTCGTCAACTCGCTCGTCGTTATGATTTTGATGGATTCCAACAATTATTGTTTCTGGAAAATCATCCCAATAGCTGCCATATGAAAGGGCGCCATAAAAAGGATCAAATAAAAAATCTCCATCTAGTAAAACCAAAATAGGATATTTTTTAGTGGTATTTTTTTCGTAAGATAGCGGTAAACTTATGGTAATTTCTCGTTTTTCAGCTAATTTTTCAGAATCAAAGGATTCGGTTTTGTGTTGTGCATAAAGTGCTATTGAAAAAAATAGCATTAAAAGGACCTTTTTCATGATTGGGGAGTCTAAATTAGGTATGGTTTAAAAACAGAGCAAGATACTATTTTAATTTATTTTATAGATAAATAATAGATGACCGCTTTTAAACTTTAAAAGCAGGTATGGTATCGTCTGGATTTTTACATCTTAGACCAATAAAAAAGGAATTAAGTGAGAGAATTGTCGTTTTCGTTAGGGAAGACAATCCAAGGTTTAAAAGTCTTGGCTTCCTCAAATTCTAAAGTGGCGTAAGAAATGATAATGATAATATCGTCTTTTTGTACTTTTCTTGCCGCAGGACCATTTAGAGTAATTATGCCAGAATTTCTTTCGCCTTTGATAGCGTAGGTTTCAAAACGTTCTCCGTTATTGATGTTTACAATAGATACTTTTTCACCTTCGATAATGTTGGAGGCGTCTAACAAAGCTTCATCTATAGTAATACTGCCGATATAATTTAAGTCAGCACCAGTTACTTTTACGCGATGAATTTTAGATTTTACTACTTGAATTTGCATGTGGCAAAGGTAATTAATTTAATGTAATAGTGTCAATCAAACGGATGTTGTTAACAAAAACAGCAATAAAAGCGCGATATTTTTTGTGTTTTTCTTTAAAATTGATAGGCAAAAGTGTCGATTCGTCAGCAATTACGAAATATTCCAGTTGAAATAACGGATGTTTTTTGAATTCATTTTTAACCCAATCTTCCACCAAATCAGCGTCTTGTGTTTGAAATTTTTCTTTGGCTTCTTTCAAAATGGTGTATATTACAGCTGCTTCTTTTCTCTCTGTGCTGCTTAATCTTTCGTTGCGAGAGCTCATGGCTAAACCGCTTGGTTCTCTGTGAATTGGGCAACCAATGATTTTCACAGGAATATGGTTTTTAGTGACTAATTTTTTGACTATCTGAAGTTGCTGAAAATCCTTTTCTCCAAAGTAAGCTCTTGTTGGGGTAACAATTTCAAATAACTTTTTTACGATTGTTCCCACGCCATCAAAATGACCGGGTCTAAACTTACCTTCCATCTGATGTTCTAACCCGTCATAATCGAAGGAATTTGCTGTAGTTTTTCCTTCATAAATGTCCTCAACGGTAGGTGCGTACACAATAATTTTATCACTTAGTGCGCTCATTTTTTCAACATCGGCCTCTAATGTTCTAGGATATTTGGCAAGATCGTCGGGATTGTTGAATTGTGTCGGGTTTACGAAAATACTAACTACAGTAAGATCGTTCTCCTGAATGGATTGGCTCATTAATGCCAAATGACCTTCATGCAAGGCGCCCATAGTTGGTACGAAACCAACAGTAGAATTTTTGGACTTAATCGAAGTCAAGAATTCTCTTAATTCGATGTTTTTATTGAAGATTTGCATGGTCATTTTATTAAAATTAGGTGCAAACATAATATTTTAGTCCATAACTGCATAAAATTTTGTAATTTTGCAACGTTTTTATTGCCAATAAATAAAGTAAATAATGCTATGAAAGATAAGAGGATATTATACGTGTCATCTGAAGTTGTTCCTTATCTTGCTGAGAATGAGGTCTCTTTAATGTCTTATGACGTACCAAAAATGATTAATGATCAAGGTGGTCAGATACGGATATTCATGCCTAGATATGGGAATATTAATGAAAGAAGACATCAATTACATGAGGTGATTCGTCTCTCTGGAATGAATTTAGTGGTAAATGACCTAGATATGCCGCTAATTATAAAGGTAGCGTCTATTCCTAAAGAGCGTATACAAGTCTATTTTATCGACAATGATGAATATTTTAAGCGTAAAGCAACTTTTGCTGATGAGGATGGGGTTATGTACCCTGATAATGATGAACGAGCCATTTTTTTTGCCAAAGGTGTAGTCGAGACAGTTAAAAAACTTAACTGGGTACCAGATATTATTCATGTGCATGGCTGGATGGCATCAATGTTGCCTGTTTACATGAAGCATTATTACAAAAACGAAGCTTTATTTTCTGAAACTAAAATAGTTACTTCTGTATATTCTGAATCATTTTCAGAAACTTTGGATGTTGAAATGATTAACAAAGTCAAATTTGACGGTGTGCCTCATGAAGCGATTGCTGATTTAGAGGTGCCTAATTATGAGAACATTTTAAAAACAGCTGTTTTAAATTCTGATGCTGTAATTGTGGCCTCTAATAATTTGACACCAAGTTTAACAAAATTTATAGAATCTTCCAATAAACCTTTTTTACCTTTCACTCCGAAAGATGGTTTCGCTGAGGCGTATACCAAATTTTATACAAATCAGGTGCTTTAATTTTAACTTACACTATTTTATGTACAATACGTCTTTTATAAAGAAGTTATCTATTCTTTGTGGTTTTTTTATTCTTTTTTCTTGTGACAAAGACTACAATGTTGTTGGAGAAGATTTGATTGGTGATAATAATTTTGAATTAGGAAAATATTACTCTGCTGTAAAAGCTTATAATCAAGGTACAGGAGTTGTACAGACTGATAACTTGGCAGTAAACGCTTTGGGCACGTATACCAATGCTGCATTTGGTACCACAACGGCAAGTTTTGCCACACAGTTAACTTTAGCGGATGTTAATCCTACAATAGGAGCTAATGCAGTAATGGATAGTGTGGTTATGACGGTTCCTTATTTTAGTACTGTTACAGCAACTGATGCTTCTACCGGTAAAAAAACATACGAATTGGATTCTATTTATGGGACATCCAAAGCGCCATTCAAGTTAAGTATATATGAGTCTGGATATTTTATGCGAGATTTAGATCCAGCAACAAACTTCAAAGAAAAGCAGGCTTATTATAGCAATCAAAAAAATGATTTTGATGCCCTGAAAATTGGAAGTAGACTTAATGATGCGGCTGATGCTAATCAAAATGATGCCTTTTATTTCGATCCTAAAGAAATTGCAGAAACGACAATAGACGAGGAAACGAAAAAGGCAACTACAAAACGTTCAGGGCCAGGTATGCGTTTAAAGCTTAATAATGCTTTTTTTACATCAAAAATTTTAAATGCGCCAGCTGGTAAATTGACTACAAATGAAGCATTCAAAAACTATTTTAGAGGCTTGTATTTCAAAGTAGAGAAAACAGGAACGGATGAGAATATGGCTTTAATTAATTTTAAAAAAGCAGGTTCTGTTCAAAATGTAATACGTCTTTATTATAAAGAAGATTTATCTACCACTTCAAATGGTGTTACTACTGTTAAACGAGTTAATAAAACATTAGATTTAAATATTGATGGCAACACCGTTAACTTTTTAGAACAATCCAATACCAATCCTGTCTATAGTAATGCAGTAACTAATTTCAATCCTTCAGTTGGAGATGAAATGCTTTATGTAAAAGGAGGTGAAGGATCGGTGGCAGTGCTTGAGTTGTTTGGTGCAGATAATGATAACAATGGCGTAGCAGACGAACTTGAAAAAATAAGAAAGAATGGTTGGTTGATTAATGAAGCTAATTTGGTGTTTCATATTGATGCGGCAGCAATGAAAAACTCTATTGAGCCTAATAGAATTTATGTTTATAATTTGACAAATAAAACAGCTGTTTTAGATTATTTAACAGATAATACTACTGCTGGAGCAAATCGAGTAAAGTTCAATAAATTTATTTATGGTGGTATTTTGAATAAGGAAGCTGTCACTAATGGTAGAGGTTTGAATTATAAAGTCCGTATTACTAATCAAATCAAAAATTTAATCAAAAATGCTGATTCAACAAATGTTAAGTTAGGCGTTGTTGTTACCGAGGATATTGCAGTTGCAACCTTTAATAAATTAAAAACACCCAATAGTATATTGTCTTCGGTTCCTACAGCTTCAGTATTAAATCCTTTGGGAACTATTCTTTATGGCGGTCATCCTGCTGTGCCAGAAGAAAAAAGATTGCGACTTGAAATTATTTATACCAAACCTAATTAGTAAAAAATATGTGTGGAATTGTTGGATATATTGGCTATAGAGAAGCGTACCCGATAGTTATAAAAGGGTTGAAGCGCTTAGAATACAGAGGTTATGATAGTGCCGGAATCATGGTGTACGATGAAAAGGAAATCAAGCTTTGTAAAACAAAAGGTAAGGTTTCTGATTTAGAAACAAAAGCACTTTCGGATATTACTACCAATGGAACTATCGGTATGGGGCATACCCGTTGGGCTACACATGGTGTTCCTAATGATGTAAATTCTCATCCTCATGTTTCTAACTCTGGCGACTTAACAATTATTCATAACGGAATTATTGAAAATTATGCTCCATTAAAACAAGAGTTAATCAAAAGAGGGTATGTTTTTCACTCAGATACGGATACAGAAGTCTTAGTTAATTTAATTGAGGAAGTTCAGAAAAAAGAAAAACTGAAACTTGGAAAAGCGGTACAATTAGCTTTAAATCAAGTTGTGGGTGCTTATGCAATAGCAGTTTTTGATAAAAAAAATCCAGAGGAAATTGTAGCGGCCCGTTTAGGAAGTCCTTTAGCAATTGGAGTTGGTGAAAAAGAATATTTCGTAGCTTCTGATGCATCGCCGTTTATTGAGTATACATCAAATGCGGTGTATTTAGAAGATGGTGAGATGGCGAATATTCGTCTGCATAAGCCTATGAAGATTCGTAAGATAAAAGATGATTCATTGGTTGATCCTTATATACAAGAACTTCAAATGAATTTGGAGCAAATTGAAAAAGGAGGTTATGAGCATTTTATGCTAAAAGAAATTTATGAGCAACCTAATGTTATAAAAGATACCTATAGAGGTAGGCTTCATGCCAATGACGGTATTATTCAAATGGCAGGAGTTGAAGATAACTTAGAAAAGTTTTTAAATGCAGATCGTATCATTATTGTGGCTTGTGGTACTTCTTGGCATGCTGGTTTGGTAGCTGAATATGTATTTGAAGAGTTTACAAGAATACCTGTAGAGGTAGAATATGCATCTGAATTTAGATACCGTAATCCAATTATTACTAGCAAAGATGTTGTAATTGCTATTTCGCAATCAGGAGAAACTGCAGACACGATGGCGGCTATTAAATTAGCCAAAGAGCACGGAGCTTTCGTTTTTGGTGTTTGTAATGTTGTTGGGTCTTCAATTTCTAGAGAGACGCATGCAGGGGCTTACACACATGCTGGTCCCGAAATTGGTGTGGCTTCGACAAAAGCATTTACTACTCAAATTACAGTTCTTAATATGATAGCCTTGAGATTAGCTAAGGCAAAAGGTACCTTAACACAGTCTCAATATCATACTTATTTGCAAGAATTAGAGTTTATCCCTAGTAAAGTTTTGGATGCTTTAGAGACAAATGAACAATCAAAAGTTATTGCGGCTACGTTTAAAGATTCTCCAAATTGTTTGTATTTGGGACGTGGATATAATTTTCCTGTTGCCTTAGAAGGGGCTTTAAAGTTAAAAGAGATTTCTTATATACATGCAGAAGGTTATCCTGCCGCCGAAATGAAGCATGGGCCTATAGCTCTTATAGATGAGCAAATGCCAGTTATTGTAATTGCACCTAGACAAGGACATTATGATAAAATTGTAAGTAACATACAAGAAATAAAATCAAGAAGTGGTAAAATTATTGCGGTAGTTACTAAAGGGGATACTCAAGTAAGAGACTTAGCTGATTTTGTTATTGAAATACCAGAGACGTCAGATGCTCTATCTCCTCTTATTACGACAATACCTTTACAGTTATTGTCTTACCACATTGCGGTATTGCGTGGATGTAATGTAGATCAGCCTAGAAATTTGGCTAAATCAGTTACAGTAGAATAATATTTTTTGATTTATTAATCACCCCAAATGTGTATACATTTGGGGTTTTTTTATGTCTTTTTTTAGTGTATACGTGCCTTTTTTCTCTTTTTTTTCAATCGATTTCGTTGATAAATTCATTTTTATTAAAAATTCAAAAAAATACTATAAAAAATACGATTAATATAATTTATTATGCATGCATAATTTTTTATTTAATCAATTATTCTAAATATCCATTTTTATTAAAAACTATTCAACAAGAAATTGGTTTTTTTTGCCTCTTTTTAATGCTATTTCGGCAGTTTTTTGCACCTATTTTTATTAATATCAAAAATATTTTTACATTTACGAACTAAACCATTTAACTTGAACCTAATGAGAATTTATTTACTTTTTTTGTCATTGTTTTTTTGCAGCTTAACATTTGCTCAGAATTCAATTTCAGGGTCTGTTTCTGACCGTAATGGCCAACCAATTCCTGGCGTAAATATTAAAGTTATCGGACAAAATGCAAGTACTGCTACGGATTTTGACGGTAAGTTTGTTTTGAAGTCTGTTCAATCTTTGCCTGTAAAGATTGAAATTTCTAGCTTGGGGTTTACAACGCAAGTTTTGAATGTGACCTCTTACAATCAGAGAATCGCTGTAAAGTTGTTGGATGAGGAAACTAAATTGGACGAAATTGTAGTTTCTGCCTCTAGGACTCCAGAACGAGTTTTAGAATCCCCAGTAACTATTGAAAGAATGGGTCTTGCTGAGATAAAAAAAACAGCTTCTCCTTCTTTTTATGATGGATTAGAAAATTTAAAAGAGGTTCAAATGAATACGTCAAGTATGTCATTTAAATCTATTAATACTCGTGGTTTTGCTTCGGTTGCCAATACTCGTTTTATGCAATTAGTGGATGGTATGGATAATTCTTCTCCTCTATTGAATTTTCCATTGGGTAACCTTATTGGTTTATCTGAAATAGATGTGCAAAGTGTAGAGTTATTGCCAGGTGCTTCTTCTGCATTGTATGGTGCAAATGCTTTTAATGGTATTTTGTTTATGAATAGTAAAAACCCGTTTACATCTCCTGGTATTACTGCGTATGCCAAGTTTGGACAAACAAGTCAAAAAGCAGCAGGAACAAATGATTATTATGATTATGGTGTGAGAATGGCTGGTGTTTTCAGTCCAAAATTTGCTGCAAAAGCTAATTTTTCTGTAATGAAAGGTACTGAGTGGCATGCGGTAAATTATGACGATAAGACTAGAGAAGGGATAGATAGAAATACTATTAATTATGATGGAATTAATATTTATGGTGATGAGGTAGCGACAAATATTAGAAATGTGGGTACTGCATTAGTAGCTGCAGGTGTTCCTGGGCTGACAACTGCGTTGGTTAATCTTTTGCCAAATACTAATGTAAGCAGAACCGGGTATAATGAAGTTGATTTGACGGATAATAAAGTTGCGAATACTAAAGTGGATTTCTCTTTACACTATCGTCCTTTTGGGGATGAAAAATTGGAAGTAATATGGCAAAGTAAGTTTGGCTTTGGGAATACGGTTTATCAAGGAGCTAATCGTTACTACTTGAATAACTTTTTTATGCAACAACATAAAATTGAGTTCAAAGGCAAGAATTTCTTTGTAAGAGGATACTTTACAACTGAGGATGGAGGAAGTTCTTACGACATGTTGTTTACGGGTATTAATATTAATAGAAAATGGAAAGATGACAGAACTTGGTTTGGGCAGTACGCCGCTGGATATATTGGAGCGACTTTAGCAGGTTCTACTCCAGATCAAGCCCATGCAGCAGCAAGAGCAAGTGCTGATACAGGTAGATTGATTCCAGGAACAGCAGCATTTAAAAATGCTTTTAATCAAGTTATAGCAGATCCTAATGTTTTGTCTGGCTCTAAATTGGTAGATAATTCTAGAATATATCATTCAGATGCTAACTATAATTTCAAAGATTTAATCTCTTTTGCAGAAATACAAGTAGGTGGTTCATTTAGACAGTACCAGTTAAATTCTGGAGGACGTATTTATACTGATGCTGATGGTCCTATCTATTATAATGAATACGGTTTGTATACACAAGCGACCAAAAAAATGATGGATGATCGTTTGAAGTTTACGGGTTCTATTCGTTATGATAAGTCTCAAAATTTCAAAGGTAATATTTCTCCAAGGTTATCTTTGGTATATTCAGCGGGAGAGAATAAGAATCATAATTTTAGAGGGTCTTTTCAAACAGGATTTAGAAACCCGACCACACAAGACCAATATATAGGATTCAACGTGGGTAGTGCTATTTTGTTAGGGTCTGCTCCAGATAACTTAACTAGATATTCTGAGGTGTTGCCAGTTGCTACTGCTTTAGGGCAATCATTTGCAGGAGGAACATCTGTAACGGTTAATGGCTTAAATGCTTACAATAATTCATATACTGCTTCATCTGTTCAGGCTTTTGCTGCAGCTGGTGGTAACACAACATTATTGCGTAAAACTAATGTCGGTTTTGTTAAGCCTGAAGAAGTTAAAGCATTTGAATTGGGGTATCGTTCATTCATTAATAAAACTTCTATTGATATTAATGGGTATTACAATATCTACAATAATTTTATTGGTAACTTGAATGTTGTGGCTCCTTTGTATGGTACTGCGCAAGATGCTCCAAATGCAACGCCGAACCCTGCTGATTTAGGTTGGCAATCCGTACATGCTTTAGGGACTGGAAATACTAGAACATTCCAATTGTATACTAATACTGATTTAGAAATAAAATCCTTAGGATTTGGTGTTGGATTGTCTAGAAAGGTGTATCAAGATTTTGAGGTAGGTGTTAATTATAACTACGCAGAATTTAGTTTTGATCAAGCTAAAGATCCAAGTTTTGAGGCAGGTTTCAATACGCCAAAGCACAGAGTTAAAGCTTCAATTAGTAATGAAAATTTATTTAAAAACTTTGGATTTAATATAAGCGGTAGATGGAATAGTGAATATTTGTGGCAGTCTACATTTGCTGATGGTGTAATCGCTTCTGCTACTGTGATTGATGCGCAATTAAATTACAATATACCTTCTTTGCGATCAACTTTAAAAGTAGGGGCTTCAAATATTGGAGGAAAAGAATATGGTCAAGTATTAGGGGCTGGGTTAATCGGTCAACAATACTTCGCTTCTTGGACAATTAATCCGTAATTATTCATTAATCAAAAAATAAGAACAATGATAAAAAATTTCAAATGGTTACTTATTGCTTCTTTAGCATTTGTAGCTTGTAATAATGATGATGAAGTAACGATTGATTCGAATTCATCAGACGGAAAGCCCTTAACGGCAGGAACTGCAGATGTAACTAAGTATGTGGCCTTAGGGGATTCTTACGGGGCTGGTTTTAGTGACAATGCATTGTTTAAATTAGCACAAGAAGGGTCATATGCTAATTTATTAGCAAATCAATTTGTTTTAGCTGGTGGAGGAGAGTTCAAAACTCCATTTATGGCGGATAACGTAGGAGGGTTGCTTTTTGGGGGGAACCAAATACTTGGTGTGAGATTATATTTCGATTTAGTGACCAGATCTCCATTGCCTGTTGCTGGTAAGCCTTCTACAGAGGTAACTGCTAAATTAACTGGTCCATTCAATAATTTAAGTGTTCCAGGTGCCAAAAGTTATCATTTGGTAGCTCCTGGTTATGGCAATGTTGCTGGGGTAGCAGGAGGATTGGCAAATCCTTATTTTGCTAGATTCGCTACAAGTGCTACAACTACGGTTGTAGCCGACGCTGTCGCTCAAGATCCTACTTTCTTTTCTTTATGGATTGGAGGAAATGACATCTTAGGATATGCTACTTCTGGTGGGTCTGGGAAAAATCAAACGGGTAATTTGAATCCAGCAACTTATGCAAGTAATGATATTACTGATCCAAATGTTTTTGCAAATGCCTATTCTACGATAGTAAATGCGTTGACTGCGAAAGGAGCAAAAGGGGTTGTTGCTAATTTACCATATGTAACGGCTTTGCCTTATTTTACCACTGTACCATTTAATCCGCTTTCGAACGCTGTTTTAGGTGGTGGCAATGTTGCGGTTGGGCAAGCTACGGTTGCAGCTTTAAATACTCAGTTGTACGGTCCATTAAAACAAGCTTTAACAGCTTTTGGTGCTGGAGATAGAATTAATCTTATGTCTACAACGGCTGCAAATCCATTATTGATTAGAGACGAGTCTTTAACTAATTTATCTGCTCAATTGACAGCGGCATTTACGCCAACCTTAGGTGCTGCAACAGCAGCCTTTTATGGTCAAATTTTTGGTCAAGCTAGACAGGCAACTAATGAGGATTTAGTAGTTTTAACTACACAATCTGTTATTGGTACTGCGCCAGCAGGAGTTCCGGCGCCTCTAAATAGATTTGGGATTACTTATCCACTTCAAGACAAGGATGTTTTGACTAAGTCAGAAATAACAGAAGTAAAAGTTGCTACAGATGCATACAATGCTACAATTAAATCAGTTGCAGATGCAAAAGGTTTAGCGTTTGTTGAGTTAAAAGGAGTGACAGATTTGTTAGCGTCGACTGGAGTTGTGTATAATGGATACACTACAACTTCAACTTTTGTAACTGGTGGAATGTTTTCATTAGATGGTGTACATCCAAGTCCACGTGGTTATGCAATCATTGCTAATTTATTTACGGAAGCCATTAATGCAAAATATGGTTCTAATTTTAAAAGTATAAACGTTGGGCAATATCGCATTTTATTTCCATCAACATTGTAAAAAGATAAAAGAAACAATAATCAAAGGAACCACTTGTGTAATGCAGGTGGTTTTTTTGTTGCGATGAAAAATGAATATGATGAAAGTAGAGGGCTGCTTTTGTGACTTTGATAAAAAATATCATTTTTTTTAAAAAAAAGGTATTGATTATGTATTTTAAAAAATATATCTTTGCACACGGAAAAAAGCATCTGAAAGACCTGATTTCTGAAGATGAATTTCACAAACCTAAATAGCTATTTAATAAATACATAAGTAATGTCTAAAGTAATAGGAAAAGTTGCCCAAATCATTGGCCCAGTAGTGGACGTAGTTTTCAACGGTAAGGATGTTGAACTTCCAAAAATTTATGACTCATTAGAAGTCACTAGAAAAGATGGTACTTTATTAGTACTAGAAGTGCAATCTCACATCGGTGAAAATACCGTTCGTACCATTTCGATGGACTCTACAGATGGTTTAAGCAGAGGTTATGAAGTAGTTGGTACAGGAAGTCCAATTCAAATGCCAATTGGTCCAGACGTTTACGGACGTTTGTTTAATGTGGTTGGAGACGCGATTGATGGTTTAGGTGAATTGCCTAAAACTGGTGAAAACGGATTGCCAATTCACAGACCAGCTCCAAAATTCGAAGATTTATCTACTTCTTCTGAAGTTTTATTTACAGGTATCAAAGTAATCGATTTGATTGAGCCTTATGCAAAAGGTGGTAAAATTGGATTGTTTGGTGGTGCTGGTGTTGGTAAAACAGTATTGATTCAGGAGTTGATTAACAATATCGCAAAAGGTCACGGTGGTCTTTCTGTATTCGCAGGAGTAGGAGAAAGAACTCGTGAAGGGAATGACTTACTTCGTGAGATGTTAGAGTCAGGAATTATTAAATATGGTGAAGATTTCATGCACTCTATGGAAAATGGAGGTTGGGATTTATCCAAAGTTGATTTACCTGGAATGAGAGAGTCTAAAGCTACTTTCGTTTTTGGACAAATGAATGAGCCACCAGGAGCTCGTGCACGTGTGGCACTTTCTGGATTATCTATCGCTGAGTATTTCCGTGATGGAGCTGGATCTGATCAAGGAAAAGATGTATTGTTCTTCGTAGATAATATCTTCCGTTTTACGCAAGCAGGTTCTGAGGTGTCAGCACTTTTAGGACGTATGCCATCTGCGGTAGGTTACCAACCAACATTGGCAACTGAGATGGGTGCAATGCAAGAGCGTATTACTTCTACAAACAAAGGATCTATTACGTCTGTACAAGCGGTTTACGTTCCTGCGGATGACTTAACTGACCCTGCGCCAGCAACAACTTTTGCTCACTTAGATGCTACTACAGTATTGTCTCGTAAAATTGCTGAGTTAGGTATTTATCCTGCAGTGGATCCATTGGATTCTACTTCAAGAATTTTGACTCCTCATATTTTAGGTGACGACCACTATAACTGCGCACAAAGAGTAAAAGAGATTCTTCAAAAATACAAACAATTACAAGATATCATTGCTATCCTTGGTATGGAAGAGTTGTCAGAAGATGATAAATTGGCGGTTGCAAGAGCGCGTCGTGTACAACGTTTCTTGTCTCAACCTTTCCACGTAGCGGAGCAATTTACAGGTATTCCTGGTGTATTGGTTGATATTAAAGATACCATCAAAGGATTTAACATGATTATTGATGGAGAATTGGATCACTTGCCAGAATCTGCTTTTAACCTTAAAGGTACTATCGAGCAAGCGATCGAAGCAGGAGAAAAAATGTTAGCCGAAGCATAAAATCAGTTGGTAGTTTTCAGTTGGTTGTTGTAAAACTTCTAACTTCTAACTTCTAACATCAAACTTAAAATATATGATTTTAGAAATTGTATCAGCAGAAGCAAAATTATTTAATGGGGAAATTACTTCTATTACCCTTCCAGGTGTAGACGGAAGTTTTCAAATCTTGAATAATCACGCGCCAATTGTCTCGTTACTAAAACAAGGAACTGTAAAAATTGCAGCCAATAGTTTTGATTTTATAAGCGAAGCAGAAACTAAATTTAAAAAAGTTTCGAATCAATTATACACACTTGATATCGAGTCTGGAACAATTGAAATGAAAGACAATAAATTAATTCTTTTAGCAGACTAAGAGAATATACAATAGAAAAGAAAGCCCAACAATTTGTTGGGCTTTCTTGTTTTATATGCTTGATTGCTGTTGGTGATGTTTCCCAATTATCGTCAATGCTGCCGCGATGAGTACTAAATTCTTAACAATGTATTGCCCGATTAATGTTGGGCAAAAAAGAGTAGTGTTAAAGCATAATTTTGGAACGATAACTATTGGAAAAAAGGTTACGAACATATGTAGCAACAAAAGTAGTATCACTATTGGCGTCCATTTTTTTATTAAAAGTCCAAAACCAATCATCATTTCTGCTATTCCTAGTAAAGGAACAAAAATGGAGGGCTCCAACCAATATACGGTTTCTTGAACTAATGCTTCTGCAGGGCTTGTTTCGAAGACTTTTAAAGCGCCAAACCAAATGTAAACAATAGCTAATGATACTCTTAGTAGTATTGCGCTGTAAGCGTCTATTTTTCTGCTGAATTGGCTATAAAACGTGTTGAGTTGTGTTTCCATGGTATTTGATTGAATTAAAAACCTAACAGGGGCTCAATCCTGTTAGGTTGGTTGATAATAAAAGCAATAACCAATTGTTAAATTACCAATTTTTTATTTTAGTGCTTTATTCAGCGCCATCTGTTTTGGCTCTTGAAACTGCGAATGCACCAACAGTTTCACCTAGCAGTAATCCTTTTTCGCAATCGCTTCTATAGTGGATGGCTCCATATAGTCTTGAATTGGACGCCTCTTTGGCGAAGGCATTGAATTTTTCTTTTGATTCAGGTAAGATATGTGACAATACTGTTGCTGCCGCTGCGCTAAAGGTAGAATGACCAGAAACATATGCTGGAAAATTTGGCACTCCTGTTGTTGTTTTTATGGATGGGTCCATTTGTGAAGGTCTTGGGTTAAAATAGAAGTACTTGGCATCCCAGCAACTTATAGCAGCATCCATCATGGCAAGATTAAGTAAAGCCATATTTCTTGCCCAGCGGATTTCACTATAATTCTGTTGTACAAAATGTTCTGTTGCAATAGCATTCCAATGTCCGGGAGGCGTATAAGTGCCAACGCCATCTGCCCAAAATGTTACAATTCGTTGTTGTTCTTTTGTGCTACTAGTGCTAAATTTTTTTATTTCTGCTAGTTCTTTTGCAAAAGCCTCTGATTTTGTGGATGGGGGCGGTACAGGTCGACTTGCCACAACATCAGCAGGAGTCATTAAAAATGATTTTACTTTCCCAAATAATGGTAGCATTGGTGGGCGTTTTGGTGCGTCAAGTGAAATCCACGGTGTTTCTCCTTTTGCTATAGCATCGGACTCTAATTGAGCCCATATAGCTGGTGTTCCTATTGCGGCTCCTGCTCCATCTCCAGCGGCTCTAGTTATGAATTTAGCAGCAATTTTTCTTCCTAGTGCAATTCCGGCTTCTACATCACTACGAACGTTGGCACCGCTAATGATTCGGTATAGTTTTTCTTCATCTGCTTTTTCTTGAATATAAGCGATTTCAGTTGGGAAAAGTAATTTTAGTAATTCTACAGTCACTCCAGACAGTACTCCGTCTTCTGAAGGGTAGGCGGGCAAAGTACTTTTTGGGACTAATACTTGTAAAGTCGCATCTACAGTATAGGGAGCGGCTCTATTGTGTAATTTTTTGTAATGCCAAGCGGCGATTAATGCGTCATATTGTGCGGCGCTTACATACGCATAGGCTCTTGCTGCATAAGGTGGATTTGAAAAGGGAAATTCAGGATATGCAAATGGATTGGCGGCAGAAGGTGCGGGATATGTACCGTCTTCGTTTTGATAAGGCGGACGATTGTGTCTAGCAACTAAGGTGCGCATTATTTCATTCCAGCGTAAAACCCCGCCTACGCTCCAGTAGGCGATGATTTTTTTTTGCTCTTCGGTAATATTGGCTTGATAACTTTTGATTTCGTTAATTTCACGAGTATAAGCAGCTGTATTTGTTGCTACAGGAACATCGATTGGAAATTCATCGGGTGTTGTTAGTAAAATTGGTTTCCAAGTTCCGCCATTAGCATCGTTATTGGTTGGGTTTAAAGCCTGAAAATTATTATTGCGTTCTGTAACTTCTTCACTACAAGAATAAATAAATAAAGAGAGTAAAATAATAAGGCTGTTTATAAGTGATTGGTATGGTTTAGTTTTCATTTTTGGTAGATTTTTTTTCAAAATTGATAATATAAAATAAGCCTCCGTAAATGGTTTTGGATTGTCCGACATTTTTACCCTCAGCCACATAGTTGTACCCGCCAATTATGGCAAGCTCGGGGATGCTTTTTAAAGTGTATTTTGTATTTATGCCATAACGTATAGCATTCATCGTGTTGCTTGGGAAAGGCATATTGTTTTTGGTAATGTCAAAACCTCCTTTTTGAGTAACCCAATTATCAATTATAAATTCGGCTATTAATCGATTAGAGCGATAGCCAGTTCTAAAATTAACTGAAATCGCGTCTGGCATATTTACTTCATTGGTATAGTGAATTTCGTTGTTGGTTAAGTAAGAATTTCTTTCAATGGTAACGTTTGCTCTTTTTATGTAAGCTCCTGAAAGGGTGCTGAAAAAATTACCTCTTTGGAAATCTCCCATAATGCGGAATGTACCTGTTTTGCTTCCAAGGCCCAAGCTGAGAGGTAGATAATCGATGGCATAATTGGATAGTGGAGTAGCATAACTTCCAATTAAATAAAGGGAATAGGTGTTTTTTCCAATTGTTTTTTCAATTGGCATGTATTTCAAAGTTAAGGAAAGGTCTTGTATTCCTTTTTGACCTTTCATGGTACCGGCAGAAGCATTTGTTTTTACATAGGGCAAACTAAATAATAGATTTAATTTATCTGAAATTCCATAATTGCCCATAACTGCCAGTGATTTTGTACTTACAGTTCCAAGATTTAGATTGGTTCTTTTGAAGTCGCCTTCCCAGTAGTTGTCCCAACTGCTATATTGGTATATTGCTCCAGTGCAAAAGTTATTTTTACTCATCATAATCCCATCGATTTCGGTTTGAGAGTATGTTATTAAAGAGGTCAAGAATAGTAATGAACAGTATATTTTTTTCATGTGAGTAATAAAAATGTTGGCAATAATTGACATCAAAAATGTCAAAAATGCTTTTTTAGTATTGCTAGAATAACTCAATTTTGATGTAATAAATACATCTAAATCTGATTTAATCTAATAATCTAGGGTTTAGAAATTGTTTAGTTTTTTGGAAAAAGTAGTCAGTAGGATTCTTCAAAATTCATATCAATGTGTACATACATAGGATGCTCTAAATACAAAGAGTTTTGAATTATTGAAAAAGAAAACTAAACGAAATCAGGAGGTGAAAAAGGCACATTATAGTGACCACAAAGGAGTTTGGAATTATGTGTTTGTGGATGCGCACAAGTATTTAAAAATTGAAAACAAGGGGTTTGAACTATTATAGGTTTAGTAACTACATAGTCTGTAAGGAAAGTTTTGAAGAGTTTTTTGGTAGGAGACTCTTTTGAAGGTGAGTGATCAAATAATTGTTGGTCTACAATTTTGGTCAAGGCCGAACTTATTTGATCTTGATGAGAATTTGGTAAATAATATAAATACAAGATGTTATTTTGAATGCGCTTTTTGAAGACATGATAAAATTTGTTATTTATTTCAACATTTTCGTTTACATATTCAAAATCAGTATCTTCTGTAAAAGTATAAATCGAGGCGTTTAATTGAAGTACTTTGTACTCGGAAGTAGTCTTTTCCTTCATAGTCTCAACCCAATTTTGTTCTTCTTGTTGATGGAACAGTAAGTAATACCCTAATACATTGTAGAATAGGGTGGCGATTAGGAATAAAGATGCTATTCGTTTCATCATGTTTCGAAAGTAAAAAACTAAATGACTTGTTAACAGATTTTTTAAGTTATTTAAGAATAATTTAACAAATAAAAAATAAATACTAAAATTTTATTTACAAATAAAAATGAATTTAATTATTTTTTTGGTAAAAAATTGATTTTAGTTAAATTTTGGTTTTGAAAATCATTCCAAAAAAGTGCTTATTTTTGTTTTCTATGAAAGCACTACCACCGTCTCTTGTACAAAAGTTAGCCATTAGAGCTCAGGATAATGCACTTAGGCAATTACCATTGTCCAATCATTTGATTGATTTTGCTTCTAATGATTATCTTGGTTTTTCGAAAAATGTGGAATTATTTAATGCTACACATGAGTATTTGTTGCAAGAAGGATTTTTGGTTAATGGTGCTACAGGTTCGCGATTGCTTTCAGGAAATCATTCACTATATCCTTTAACAGAAGCTTTTATTGCTGCTTATCATGAGTCACCATCGGCTCTACTTTTTAATTCGGGCTATGATGCCAATGTTGGTTTTTTTAGTGCTGTACCTCAAAAAGGCGATTTTATTTTGTATGATGAATTGTGTCATGCATCCATCAGAGATGGGATTCAATTATCTAATGCCAAAGCTTATAAATTCAAGCATAACGATTTTGAAGATTTGGAACGACTAATTGTAAAGTTTAAGTCTTCGGAAAATCAGCATTCCACTACCATTTATGTAGTTACGGAAAGTGTTTTTTCTATGGATGGAGACTGTCCGAATTTAGGAGAACTGGTTCAAGTAACCACAAAACATAATTGCTATTTGGTTATTGATGAAGCTCACGCTTTGGGGGTTTTTGGTGAAAAAGGAGAAGGATTGGTGCAATTTTTGGGTTTACAAGAGCATTTTTTTGCTCGGATTGTTACTTTTGGAAAAGGCTTAGGTTGTCATGGTGCTGTTATTCTTGGCTCAGAAGCATTGAGTAGTTATTTGGTCAATTTTGCCCGAAGTTTTATATACACGACAGGACTTTCTCCACATTCCGTTGCCACAATTCTTAATGCTTATAAGGAGTTGGATGCTAAAGTAGCAGTAATTGGTGAATTGAAAGAGCGAATTAATTTTTTTAATCAAGAAAAAAACCGCTTCAGTTTAAAACCGCTTTTCGTTCGAAGTAAATCGGCTATACAGTCAGCTATAATTCCAGGAAATGCTACTGTAAAAGCCATTGCAAAACAACTTCAAGAAAAGGGATTTGATATAAAACCTATACTTTCCCCCACGGTTCCCGCGGGGCAAGAACGCTTGCGTTTTTGTTTACACAGCTACAATACCGAAGCTCAAATTTCGGAAGTATTGTATACTTTATCTTCTTGTCTCTAATAAAAATAACTCTAATCGAATTTTGTGTGTTTTCGATTGATTAAAAGTAAATACGAATTTCACTAATTTTTCCGAAAAGAGACTGTTTTGATGACACAGCTTTATTGAAACCAAAGAATTTATTTGCTTGTTTTTTTTAAATTGAATTTTATTTAAGTCATTTTGGATGAACCACAAATCATAAACCCTTACGGATATTTCTTAACCATATAAGACATATAAGGTCTTGTAAGTTTTTTGTTTGCGAGCCTTGCGGTTAAGTTAGCTGCATATTCGTGTTAATTAGTGTAATTCGTGTTTGAATAAAAAAAACTACACTTCATAAGTCTTGTGTTTTCTGGGTTTTTTGAAAAAAATAAAAAAAGTTTGTAACGTTTTTAGTTGTTGATTACTTACGAGTCGAAATCAAATAATTTAGCTATCGTTTTAATCATCAATCATTAACCCAAAAAATTAAAAACCATGAAAAATGTAAGAACACAATCCCAAAACCCAGTCCTTTACGTATTGCTTTTTTTAGCTGGAATTAGCTTAGGTTATAGTCTAGTAAAAGAGTTTGTATTCGAGAAACCAGAAAACGGTTTATTACTAATCACTGCTTGCTGTTTGTTAGCTGGTTATTCGCAAACAAAGAATAAATAGAAGGCTAAACAATCATCAATCAAATCCATTAATCAAATCATCATTAATCATTCATCAATCAAAAAAATCAACAATCATGAAAACAATTAAAACACTTATTTTAGGTTTAGTAGCGGTAACAAGCTTTAGTTTTTCAACACAAGCTCAAACCAAAAAGGCAAACGAAAATTCTTTATTATGGGAAATTTCAGGAAACGGATTAGCACGTCCTTCTTATCTGTACGGAACCTTACACATGATGTGTGAAAGTGATTTTGTCATCAAAGAAAAAGTAAAAAAAGCCTTTGATGCCTCATCGAAATTAGCCTTAGAAATTGACTATGACGACCCATCAGAACTAAAAGCGATGCAAGAAATGAGTGTAAGCAAAGTAGCTTTGAGCACTCTTCTGTCTCCTGCAGATTATAAAAAATTAGACGTTCTTTTGAAAGAAAGGGTTGGAGCAGGAGCGAATCAATTTGAGCATACAAGTTTAAGCACTTTGATGAGTATGGTTATGTTTAAAGCATTACATTGCAATCCTAAAATGTATGAATTGGAGTTTTTTCAAATGGCTCAAAAAAGAAAGATGGAGGTTCTAGGTTTAGAGAAAGCGGCAGTGCAGTTTGCTGCAATGGATGCTACTTTTTCACCACCAGTTTTGGTAGAGCAGTTGAGTAATTATGATAAAAAGTATTTCGATTTATTAACTCAAACCTATAAAAGTGAAGATGTAAAGGCCATTTATGAAATGGTTAATGACCCTAAATTTATGGATGAGAAAAGTAAACCTGTAATGTTAGATAACCGCAATAGTAATTGGGTTAAAGATATGCCAGCTATGATGAAAAATGAAAGTGTATTCTTTGCGGTAGGTGCAGCGCATTTAGGTGGAGAAAAAGGAGTGATTCAATTATTGCAAAAAGCAGGATATAAGGTACAACCCATAACCAACTAATTTGACTTTGAAGACAAAAGAGCAAGAATTTTTATCCCGAATCGAGCAGCATAAAGGCATCTTGTACAAGGTTTCCAAAATGTATATGGACAACCGAGACGACCAAGAAGATTTGTTTCAAGAAATCATATGCCAATTATGGAAAGCGAATGATAGTTTTAAAGGAGAAAGTCAGTTTTCTACTTGGATGTATCGTGTAGCCATCAATACTGCTATTGTTTTTCTGAAAAAAGAAAAAAAGAAAGTAGACAAATATGAATTGTCATCTACAAATATTCCCGACGAAGAAGGAGATGCCGATATTAAAGAGCGGCAATTGGAACACTTTTATAGAGCCGTTCAAAAATTAGATAAGATAGACAAAGCGATTATTTTTTACCAACTTGAGGGATTTTCTCATAAAGAAATTGGGGAAAACCTAGGGATTTCAGAAGGAAATGCTAGAGTCAAATTAAATAGAGCCAAAGAAAAATTAAAAGAAATTATAAAAAATCAAGGATATGGATTTTAACGATATACAATCAGCTTGGAACAACGAAAACACCAAAAATGTGGTTGTTCCCACTCAATTAGAGAAAGTACAACAAGCCAATACACCACTAGACAAGATCAAGAAAAATTTAAAAAATGAATTTATTTACCAAATAGGATCAATTGTTCTTATAGGATTTGCGCCTTATTTAAATGGATTTCCAGAGCAAGCCATCACGCCCTTTTATTTGTTGTTTAGTTTGTTTGTGGCAGTTAGTGCTTATTATCTAATTAAGTTGTTTATTTTTTATAAACGATTAAACAAAACAGCTTTGAATACCAAAGACAATTTATACGAAACTTATTTTGATATTCGTTTGAATATGGAACTCTACAAGACCTTTGGGTTCGCCTTAACACCTTTTATTGTTTTGTTTTTGGTTGGGGTTTTATATTTTACATTGCCTAATGGCGCGTCATTATTTGCGGATAGTAGTAATAGTATAGCGTTGTTTGTTTCGGTTGTGTTTAGTATGTTGTTTATGGGCGTGGCTTTAGAATGGTGGGTACACTTTTTTTACGGCAAATACGCTAAAGAAATCCGAACCGTTTTAGACGAGTTAAAAGAAGAATAAATAGTAAAGCAACTTTCGGGTTGCTTTTTTTGTGTTGCAACCATAGTAGATTTTGTAAATTCTTTGCGAACTTAAAGCACAGTTTTCTTGCCACGGATTCAACGGATTTTACTGATTAGCACTGAAAATTACTTTTATATTTTGTGGTTGAATTTCAGGAAGTTTACCATAAATTGAAAAGATAATAGCTTATGGTTTTAAAAAAATAAAAAACATAAAGTTTTGTGGTTTATTTTTGTCACAAATTCAATGAATTTCAGATGTAAATTATGTTTATGGCGGGATTATTACACAAAGGTATTACCGAAGCAATTTTAAAAGTTTTTTATGAAGTCTATAATGAACTTGGCTCTGGATTCCTTGAAAAAGTATATCAAAATGCGATGTATTTTGAATTAAAAGACAAAGGCTTTAAAGTAGAAGCCCAAAAACAAATTAAAGTATACTTCAAAAAGCAACTTGTTGGCGAATATTTTGCAGATTTATTGATTGAAGATAAAGTAATAGTAGAATTAAAAGCAATTGAAATGTTGATGGATGTTCATATGGCTCAAATAATAAACTATTTAAAAGCAACTGAAATAGAAGTTGGATTGTTGCTGAATTTCGGCGAAGAACCAGAATTTAAACGTGTTATATATACAAACGATAGAAAAGTTAATTTAAAAAATCAGCGATAATCCGTTCCATCCGTTTTATCCGTGGCAATTAAAAATATGAAATTATTTATTACAGGAATAGGTACTGATGTTGGTAAAACCGTTGCAGCTGCTATCATTACTCAAGCTTTAGAAGCCGATTATTGGAAACCCATTCAGGCAGGAGATTTAGATAATTCCGATAGTCATAAAGTTAAGGCCTACGTGTGCAATCCAAAGACTGTTTTTCATCCCAATAGTTATGCTTTGCATACACCCGCAAGCCCGCATTATGCAGCTGAAATAGATGGAATCAACATTGATATCACTCAGATTAAAGAGCCGGTAACCGAAAACCATTTGGTAATTGAAGGCGCTGGCGGAATTTTAGTTCCTCTAAATACAACTGATACCATTGCCGATTTGATTCAACCCGATTACAAAGTGATTGTAGTTTCTCGTCATTATTTGGGTAGTATCAATCATACACTCTTGACTATTGAGGCCTTACAAAATCGAAACATTACGGTGGCAGGAATTGTTTTTTCTGGAGATGAAAATCAAGCAACCGAATCGATTATTTTAAGCAAAACAGGCGTAAAATGCATTGGTAGAATTGACCAAGAACCCTATTTTGATACGAATGTAATTGCTGAATATGCCGATTTGTTTCGTGAGCAACTATTGAGTTTATAATTATGAATACAGCAAATATTCCTTCTTCCGAAGCAATGAAGCTTACAGAAAGAGACCAGAAACACCTTTGGCACCCATACACCCAACATAAAACAGCGGCTTTACCAGTCGGAATTGTCCGTGGCGAAGCGGCGTTGTTATGGGACGAAAGTGGAAAAGAATATATTGATGCCATTGCTTCTTGGTGGGTCAATCCGTATGGCCACTCGAATCGCTTTATTGCAGATGCGATTTATAAACAACTCACCACTTTAGAGCACGTGCTTTTTGGAGGTTTTACGCACGAACCCGCTGTTGTTTTATCCGAGAAATTGATTGAGATTTTACCTAGCAATCAGCAAAAACTCTTTTTTTCGGACAATGGTTCTACCGCTGTCGAAATAGCGATAAAAGTGGCTTTGCAGTATAACTTTAACCAAGGGATTTCAAAAACAACCATTATTGCTTTTGAAGATGCTTTTCACGGCGACACCTTTGCGGCTATGGCGGCAAGTGGGATTTCTTTCTTTACCGAAGCCTTTCAAGGAATGATGATTGATGTGGTTCGGATTCCCGTTCCAGTGCAAGGAAAAGAAGCGGAAAGTATAGCAGCTCTTCAAAAAGCAATTGTCGATAAAAATTGCGCGGCTTTTATTTTTGAACCTTTAATACAAGGTGCAGCAGGAATGGTGATGTATGCACCCGAAGCTTTGGATAACTTGCTTCAAATTTGTAGAGAAAACCAAGTATTGACCATAGCCGATGAAGTGATGACTGGTTTTGGGAAAACCGGAAAAAACTTTGCCTGCGATTATTTGAAAGCGTTGCCCGATATGATGTGTTTGTCTAAAGCCTTGACTGGTGGCACTATTCCTATGGCGATTACGACTTTCACAACAGCCATTTTCGATGCTTTTTATGATGATGATATCAATAAAGCTTTGTTTCACGGGCATACGTTTACGGCGAATCCAACAGGTTGCGCTGCTGCTCTAGCGAGTATCGAATTGTTGCAAACCGAAACGATGCAGTCCAACATTCAACGCATTCATCAACGCCATTTAGACTTTCAAAAGCATATTGCAACCCATCCAAAAGTGACCACTACACGAGTTTTTGGGGTAATTTTCGCTTTGGAAATCAAAACTGATGGCGCAGCGAGTTATTATGGTTCTTTGCGTAATAAGCTTTACGATTTTTTTATTGAAAATGGAGTAATTATTCGTCCAGTTGGGAATATAGTTTACATCTTACCGCCTTATGTTATTACCGATGCGCAGTTGCAAAAAGTGTATGAAGTAGTCGAAAGTGCTTTGGAAATAGTATAGTTTTTAAACACGAATTTCACGAATTGACACAAATTAAAACTGTAGAGTCTTCGAGGTGAAAAAGACACTGATTCCACAGATTTTTATTTTGGTATAATTAAATCTGCGTCATCCGAGTTTCCATCAGGTTATTCATTTTAACCGCAAGGCACGCAAAGGAAAATCGCAAGGTTCGCAAAGTGTTGCGCTTTGTGGAAAATTTGTGTTTGTTCCAATTACAAAGAAAAAAATCCGCGTTCATCCGTTTTATCTGTGTCATCCGTGTTCCATTTTTTTAAGAGCCACAGAAACCAATGGATAAAATACACACCGATTGTCTTTCAATTTCAATCTGTGCAAATTTGTTCAATCTGTGTTTTATATTAAAAATCTGCGTCATCAGTGTTACATTTATGCGTATAGTTAAAATCAATTTGTATAGATTTTTAATTATTTTGTGGACTTTCTGTAATTCTTTGCGACCTTTGCGGTTAAATTACAATCGTCTATTTTGTCACAAATTATCTCTATAACCGCCCTGTCCTCCATTTCCCCATTGGGCAATAACCCGAAGACCATTTGGGAAAATTATCAACATACTAAAACTTGTTTTTCGGAGCAGTTTTTAGACCATCAAAAGACTTGGGTAGCTGCTTTGGATGCTGCTTCACAACAGGAAGTTTTGGCGTTACAGCAAACGGATATAAAGTACAAATCATTGGATAAATCGGTGTTGTATGCTATGGTGGCGGCAAGAAAAGCGATGACGCAGGCAGGTTGGGAAAAAGGAGGGAGTTTTGGTATCAACATTGGCTCTTCAAGAGGTGCCACCGATTTGTTCGAAAAACATTTTCAGGAATATTTAACCACGGGCAAAGCGCAAACTTTAGCCTCACCAACGACTACTTTGGGGAATATTTCGTCTTGGGTGGCGCATGATTTGCAAACTACCGGTCCCGAAATTTCACATTCCATTACTTGTTCTACTGCTTTGCATGCTTTGCTCAACGGAGTCGCTTGGTTGCGAGCAGGAATGGCGAATCAATTTTTGGTAGGAGGTAGTGAAGCGCCCTTGACAGATTTTACGATAGGCCAAATGCGCGCTTTGAAGATTTATACTCAAAATAAAGAGGGTCATCATGAGCCTGTCGAATGGCCCAACCGTGCTTTGGATTTATATAAGAAGCAAAATACAATGGTTTTGGGTGAAGGTGCGGCAGTATGTTGTTTAGAAGTAGGACAAAAAGAAAATGCCTTGGCTTTTATTGATGGCATCGGCTACGCCACAGAAATTTTGGAGCATAACATTTCAATCTCGGCAGAAGCTATTTGTTTTCAAAAATCGATGACAATGGCTTTGCAAAATACGCCTTTATCTGAAGTAGATGCTATTGTAATGCACGCGCCAGGTACCATCAAAGGTGATTTGACAGAATATCGTGCCATTGAAAGAGTTTTCGGAAATAATTTGCCATTACTCACTACCAATAAATGGAAAATTGGCCACACGTTTGGTGCCTCAGGAATCTTAAGTGTCGAAATGGCCCTTTTGATGCTGCAACATAATCAGTTTATTGGAGTGCCTTTTGTTAGCGATAGTAACCCTTTCATAGTTCAAAACTCTAAAAAGGATATCAAAAAAGTTTTAGTAAACGCCGTTGGTTTTGGAGGTAATGCTGTTTCGGTGTTGTTGAGTTTGTAAAATTTGGTTAACTGTTTAATCGGTTAAATTTTAGACACAAATTCCACGGATTTTAAAAAGGGTTTAATCGGTTAATGGTTAATTGTTTAAAGTTTTGCGCCCTTTGCGTAAATCTTTGCGAGCCTTGCGGTTAAATCTTTTCACCACAAAGAAACACGAAGAAGTCACGAAGCCGCACAAAGCAAAAATGTTCCAATTGTTGTAACGCTCAACCAAAACTTATATGCCCTTATTTGTCTTATATGCTTCAAAATACACAGCTATTCAGAAAAACTTGGGTGACTTATATGTTTTTTTCTTGTGAACTTAACGGTTAAATTTTGCACGCAGATTCCACAGATTTTAAAGAGTTAATTATTTAAAACTTTGCGGTTAAAATTTCACCACAAAGAAATACCTAGAAGTCACGAAGCTACACAAAGGAATGCTTTTGAACTTTGCGCCTTTGCGTCCTTGCGGTTAATTTTAGTCACTATAAAAAATCCGTGTCATCCTCGTTCCTAAGCTCCAATTCCTTTACTTTCTCATAAATTAAGTTACTCTCAAAACCACGGCGAATCATATAGTCACAAAACTTCTTCCTTTTTTTAAGCGCATTTTTTTCTGAAACGGATTGCCAGTTCCTTTCGGCTAAAGCATTAAAAGTTTCCAAATATTCCTCGGCTGAGATTTCTTTTAGAGCAAGTGTAATCAAGGTGTTGTTGATGTGGCGCATTTTGAGTTCGTTGGTAATGCGGATTTTTCCCCAATGTTTGATGCGGTGTTTGCCACGAGCAAAACTACAAGCGAAACGAGCTTCATTCAAGAAGTTGTGTTCGATAAGATGCACAATAAGTTGGTCGATTTCGTGGGATGCTAAGTGCATACTTCTCAATTTGGTCAACACTTCTTCGTGACAGCGTTCTTGATAGGCGCAATACTGTTCTATTTTGTGTTGGGCTTGTAGAAGGGTGAGTGCTGCCATTTTGTTATTCTTGAGTTTGTAAGTCTTTTGCTCACAAAAATAGCGATTTATACGCACATAACTATCTTGGATAATTTAGGATAGGAGTAGCTTTTTGCAAAAATGAATTTCTAAGCGCTATAAATGAAGCTTTTACTTGTGTTTTAGTCAATATTGGTTACTTTTGTGGAGAACTAGACTGGGAAAATAATGCTTACTTTGGTGACATGTTTTTCAAGTTTAGTTTTTAAAATTTCTAAACATTTTTTTATGAAAAGAATTTTACTTTTTGCAGTGTTATTGATGGTACAATTGGGGTTTGGGCAGACTAGTATTTGGACAAATCCTATAACTGGAACAAATCCTAATACTTCTAATCCATATACAACAGGGCAAACAGTTGACCCCAACATTACTGTTAGTGGAATAGGAAGAGGAAGTGGAATAAATGGAAACAATGCTAATGATCGATATGATGCAATAGGTTGGGATTCTGGAAGCATTAATACAAATGACTACTTTCAATTTACTATAACGCCAAATTCAGGTTACAAGATTAATTTGTCAAATTTTGTTTACGTAGGTACTACTGCTGGGGGAGGAACTGGACCAACAAATTATGTATTGAGATCAAGTTTAGATGGTTTTACAGCCAATATAGGGACAGGATTAACTAATGCCAGTACAGTAAATTTGTCTGGTGCGGCATTTCAAAATTTAACTAGTGCTGTAACTTTTAGATTATATGCTTGGGGAGCTTCTTCAGCAACTAGAAGATATGGAATTGATGATTTTACTTTTAATGGAACCGTTGTCCCATTATCATTAACTCCAACAACGTCCGTAGGAACCTATCAATTTTGTATTGATAATACAAATACACAAAACTCATCTGTTGCTTTATCAGGTCAATTCGCTACTGTTAATATTATAAAAGGTTACACTTATTCTTTTTCTGTTGGTAACGCATTCACTGCTTATGATGAGAGATTGACTTTGTTAGATATGTCTAATAATCAATTAGCAACACCTATTACTTCAACGGGTGCAACTGGTGCATCAATTAATAATTGGATAGCAACATATTCTGGTCAAGTAAAAGTAGTTTTATCAAATGAAAATGGTCCTAATGGTTTGTCAGGGGGAGCAATAACTTTGACTTTAAATGCTATCGGGAACACCCAAGACGATCAAACATCATTTGGCACAAATACTTGGCGAGGACATATTTATAATTGGACTGGGACAGCTCCTCCAGGTGGTGGTTCTCCATCACCAGCAACTCCGCCTACAACGAACCCATTCAGTGCTTCACAATATGCAGGTTATTATGATGTAGGAACAGAAACAATACCCACAAATTTTAACTTTAATGGTGATACAGGATGTTTTAATGTTTTTTCAAACGGAACACAAAGAGCAACAATTTATCCAGAACAATTTGCTGTGCGCTATCGAATGAAATCTACAAGAGCTGCAGGGTGTTATATTGTCAACATTCAAGGAGACGATGGTGTGAGATTGTATGTAGACAACGTTTTGGTTTTTGATGAATGGGAAGAACAATCACCAACGAATTATCAAAGTATTTTAGTTTATCTAGATGGAGATACTGATTTTATTCTTGATTATTATGAAAATGGAGGGCAAAATGTGGTTAGTTTTAGTATTACTCCTTTTGTTTCATCGTCCAATTCGATTACAGCTCCCACTCCTTCTACGGTTTGTAGTGGGGTTACACCAGGAGTTATAAATGGTTCATCCTATACTTACAATGGGTCAACAATAAATCCAACTATTAAATATCAATGGCAAACGGCAACAAGTGCATCAGGTCCTTGGTCAAATGTAACAACTGGAACTAGTGGTACAGCAGAGGATTATACACCAGCAGCAATAACCACAACTGGAGCTGTTACTAGATATTATAAAAGGGTGGTTTCAGCTACAGCGGCATATGCCTCTGCTTGTACTTGGGATAGTAATGTTATCAGTATAACAACTGGAGCAAATGCAACGCCACCAGCACCAACTTCTTTAGCAGGGACAAATGTTAGCTGTACTAGTTTTACTGCCAATTGGAGTTCGGTAGCTACAGCGACTACTTATAGATTGGATGTTTCTACAGTAAGCAATTTTACTAGTTTTGTTTCTGGATTTCAAGATTTGCCTGTTGGTTTAGTTACCTCCTTTAATGTTGCAGGTTTGGCGGTAGGTACTACTTATTATTATAGAGTTAGGTCCTTTAATGGGTGTAGCAATCAAGTTAGTGGTAATTCTACTGTTCAAAGCATTGTTACTGCTAATCCTAGTATAAATGCTGCGTTATCAGCCACTAGTATTTGTCAAGGTACCACTACTACTTCCTTAAGCTATACTGCTACTGGTACACCAACGACATATAGTATTGTTTGGAATGCTTCTCCAACTAATAGTTTCGTGCCAGTTACTGATGCCCCAATAACTACTCCAATCTCTATTGCGGTTCCTGCAGGAACTGCTGCAGGAACTTATACAGGAACCATTACAGTTAAAAACGCTAATGGTTGTCAAAGTGTAGGAGATACTTTTTCTGTTATTGTTAATGCAGTACCAACAATTACAACATCTGGAACAATTACAGCTGTTTGTTTTAATGCTAGTGCAACCACCGCTACCACGTTGGCTTATACAGCAACAACTGGAAGTCCTAATAGCTACAGTATTGATTGGAATACAGTAGCAAATAGTGCAGGATTAACAGATCAAGCGAACACAACACAAGCTTTTAATTCAGGATCAGGAAACATCAACATAATCATACCTGCTAATGTTAATCCCGGAACTTACTCTGGTACAATGACTATTGGGAATGGAAATTGTAATGCTACTCAAAATGTAACCATTACTGTAAACCCTCTACCTTCTACCCCTACAGTTGGCACCATAACAAATGTTACTTGTTCTTCAGCAGGTAGCGTTGTATTGAGTGGATTGCAAAGTGGATGGGTTATAACTCAATC
>NZ_JBVHCY010000014.1:0-89862 GCF_057922445.1 Flavobacterium sp. UM26
ATAACTTATGAAAGGCACAACAAACCTTCGTGTAATTCTTATTCGAAGGCTTGTTATGTCTTTTTTTAAACTAAAAAATAAATAAATTTTTAGTTTGTATATATCATAGTAATCGGGGCTAGAGAGCAACAACCTCAATTTTTGATATCATTTTCAATATAACGCTTCTCTTTTCTTGACAATTTTTAGTACTTTTCAGCGTTTTTAACCCATACTTAAAATTCAAAACCATAATGCAATCCCCAGTTACCTCAGATAAGAAAAAAGCCATAGCCTTTTCCCTAGTAATCTACGGAATACTGCTGTTGATTTTATTTTTTATCCGCTTTTGGCCTCCCTACAACCCCGATTCCTTTACAGCACTTGCTGGCGGTGGCGGTGGTGGCCTTACGGTCAACTTTGGCGATAGCGAAATGGGACAGGGTGCCGATTACCAAAGTGAAGTGTTGGACGTAAAAAACCAAACCAAAGTTGCCCCCACATCGGCAACTCCAGACGAGGCCATCTTATCACAAGAAACGGCTACAGAGGAAAGTGTAGTCATTCCTAAAAAGGAGAAAGTAAAAAACACCACGCCTACCCCAAAAGAAACCCCAAAACCCGTTGTCGAAAAACCAAAAGTTTCCAACACAACCAACGATGCCTTGTCAAGTATTTTAAAAGGCTCCAACAAAGGAGGCGATGGCGACGATAAAGTAGCGGGCAACAAAGGAAAAGCCAACGGAAGTTTAAGCGCCAAAGATTATTATGGCTCCGGAGGTTCTGGTGGAGGAACAGGCGGCGGCAACGGAACCGGAAATGGCATTGGCACCGGAAGTGGTTATGGTGCTGGAAGCGGCGGAGGCTCTGGTGGTGGAGCGGGCTATTCTTTAGGCAACCGCAGAGCCATCTCAAAACCTGTCCCAAAATACACTTGCAACGAAGTAGGCAAAGTAGTTGTAGAAGTAGCTGTAGACCGTAACGGCAACACCATAAGCGCCATTGCCGGAAGTAAAGGAACCACCAATACCGCCAAATGTCTTCTGGACCAAGCCAAAATTGCAGCGATGAACACCAAATGGGACGCTAGCAGCAACGCACCAGAGAAACAAGTTGGCAAGATTGTTTATAATTTCAATTTGAATTAAGCCGTTGGGCAGAACTCATTCCTGCAAGGTCATTTTTCAGACATTCTAGGTATTTAGGCACTCCTTCATAATTAATTAATAGATACCTACAAGGTTAAAAAAACCTTGCAGGAAATCCAAGCCACAGAAAAGTATTACCGAACATAGTTTATTTTAGGTGCTTTTATAAAAAAACAAATCACCTAATCGAGTAGTTAATTTGAAGTAACTCATCAGGCAATAACCGTTCCTGCAAGGTCTTTTTCCAGACCTTGTAGGTATTCCTTCATCAATAGTATACCTACAAGGTTAAAAAAAACCTTGCAGGAAATCCAAGCCACAGAAAAGTATTACCGAAGGCAGTTCTTTTTAAGTGATTTTATAAAAAAACAAATCAGCTAATCAAGTAGTTAATTTGAAGTAACTCATCAGGCAATAACCGTTCCTGCAAGGTCTTTTTCCAGACCTTGTAGGTATTCCTTCATCAATAGTATACCTACAAGGTTTAAAAAAACCTTGCAGGAAATCCAAGCCACAGAAAAGTATTACCGAAGGCAGTTCTTTTTAAGTGATTTTATAAAAAAACAAATCAGCTAATCAAGTAGTTAATTTGAAGTAACTCATCAGGCAATAACCGTTCCTGCAAGGTCTTTTTCCAGACCTTGTAGGTATTCCTTCATCAATAGTATACCTACAAGGTTTAAAAAAACCTTGCAGGAAATCCAAGCCACAGAAAAGTATAACCGAACATAGTTTATTTTAGGTGCTTTTATAAAAAAACAAATCAGCTAATCGAGTAGTTAATTTGAAGCAACTTATCAGGCAATAACCGTTCCTGCAAGGTCTTTTTCCAGACCTTGTAGGTATTCCTTCATCAATAGTATACCTACAAGGTTTAAAAAAACCTTGCTGGAAATCCAAGCCACAGAAAAGTATAATCGAAGGCAGTTCTTTTTAAGTGATTTTATAAAAATTTTTATACAATCAATCGACTTACTGAAATGCGTGAGGGATAGGAGCTGGCTACCGAAGTAGCGCGGATAGCCCGACCGCAGAAAAGCAAAGGGGCGAATAGCATAGGTGTTATTCGCCCCTTTGCTTTTCTGCGGTCACGCCCAAATTATACTTATTTTGGACTGGTGGCTATTACAAACTTTAGGTTATTTTTGACGCCGATTTGAAGGACGTCTACTAAATCTTGAACTTGTAAGTTGAATGGAATTCGGACGATGACCGTTTGGTCTTTTTCGCCACTCATTTTTCCCATCAAAGTGGTTTCTAGGTCTTCGAAAGCAACGGGTTGTTTGTCGAGGTAGAACTTTTTGTCTTCGGTAACCGAAAGGCTAATGTACTGCTTATTCGTTTTTTCGTTGGACTTGGCTTTGGGCAAAGTCATTTTAATCACATTGGGATTGGCCAGTGTGGAGATGATTAGGAAAAACAACAATAAGAAAAACATAATATCGCTGAGCGAAGAGGTCGCTACTTCGGCGTGAAATCTTCTTTTTCTTTTTATCGCCATAACTATGCTCTTTGAATAATATTTACAAATTCTAAAATCTGTTTTTGCACTTTTAGCGCAAAATTATCAATCTTCCCGTTCAGCAAATGGTAGGCACTGTAGGCGATGATTCCAACAATTAATCCAGCACCACTACTAATCATTTTCTCGTACAATCCACCAGAAATGTTTCCGATACTGATGTTTTCTGTAACCGAAATGCTGTAAAAAATCTTGATTACCCCTGAAATGGTTCCGATAAATCCTAAGGTTGGAGCAATACCTGCAATTAATCCCAAATGGCCTAAATGCTTTTCCATTTGTCCAATTTCGATATCGGCCGCGCGATCCATATTCGATTCAATTTCTGCGATGGGACGACCAATCACCAGAATTCCTTCTTTTATAATTGTGCTTGAAGCCGTTGTAGAACGCTCAACGATGGCTCTAGCCAATTCTATATTTCCGGATTGCAATTGCTCTCCCACATCGCGTAACAAACGATCGTCTATTTTGGAGGCTTTATCAATATACATATATCTTTCGGCAATAACATAAAAGGTATAAAACAATAAAATGGCAATTGGAATAAGGAAAACCCCACCTTTCAAAATAAATTCCAATACCGAAATTTCAGTATTTGGAGCAACATTTTCAATAACAGCAGTAGAAGTCGCAGCAGTAAGTGAGTCGGCTTGTAGAGAGAGTAAAGTAAACATATTTTATTCTTGATTTTTACGAATTAATTCTAAAAAATATTTCAATTTTGCACTAAAGATACTTTTCGTTCTAGTATTAAACTAAAAAAAATGAAAATTATTTTAAACACCTCTTTTTTGCTCAAAAAATGAATTATCAAGAAACCCTTCTCTGGCTATACAATCAGTTGCCAATGTATCAATTACAAGGCGCATCGGCTTATAAAAAAGATCTGACCAACGTACATTTGTTAGCCGACTACTTGGGGCATCCCGAGCAAAAACTGCGATGCATACACGTGGCGGGCACCAATGGCAAAGGTTCTACTTCTCACCTCCTAGCCTCTGTTCTTAAAGAAGCGGGATTAAAAGTAGGCTTGTACACTTCACCTCATCTTACGGATTTTAGAGAGCGCATCAAAATTATTTCGAATGCCAATCCAGAACAAGCTTGGGAAGAAATTCCAGAGGGCTTTGTGTGTGATTTTGTGAACCAACACCGTTCGTTTTTTGAAGCACAGGATATGAGTTTCTTCGAAATGACCGTGGGTTTGGCTTTTGATTATTTTGTAAAAGAACAAGTCGACATCGCCATTATAGAAGTTGGAATGGGTGGCCGATTGGATGCTACTAATATTATTACGCCATTAGTTTCGATTATTACCAATATAGGATTGGACCACACTCAATTTCTAGGAAATACACTAGCGGCTATTGCTGGCGAAAAAGCTGGCATCATAAAACCCAGCATTCCCGTAGTGATTGGCGAATATACTCCAGAAACCTTGCCTGTTTTTATTAGCAAAGCCAAAAGTTGTTTTGCTGAAATTCATTTGGCCTCGGATTTGATTTCGAGTACTTATCCGTCGGATTTATTAGGCGATTACCAAGTGCACAACAAGAAAACGGTAATGCAGACCATAGCCGTTTTGAACGAAAACAAATCCATATTAGTTACGCCAAAACAACTCCAAACTGGTATGGCCAACGTAATAAAAAACACAGGACTACAAGGTCGTTGGCAACAGTTGAAAGAGCAACCCAAAGTAATTGCTGACACCGCCCACAACAAAAATGGACTTGAAATTGTGATGCGTCAAATTCAAAAAGAGAAATTTGACCAATTGCATATCGTTTTGGGAGTAGTAAATGATAAAGATTTGAAAGAAGTCTTGCCTTTGTTTCCAAAAAACGCCATTTATTATTTTTGTAAACCAAATATTCCACGTGGCTTAGATGCAACCACACTACAAAACGAAGCGCAGTTATTTGGTCTTAATGGAAAAGTATATTCTTCTGTTTCAGAAGCCTACGAAGAAGCGTTGAAAAACACTGCTCCTACAGACTTTGTCTACGTAGGCGGAAGTACTTTTGTGGTTGCAGAAATTTTGTAATTTTTTTTCATTTTTACTTGCACATCCCGAAAAGGGTTGTATATTTGCACTCGCAATCACGAAATGATAGCAACCTAGTAAAATAGGGCGATTAGCTCAGCTGGTTCAGAGCACCTCGTTTACACCGAGGGGGTCGGGGGTTCGAACCCCTCATCGCCCACCAAGAAACTCCTTAAGCAATTAAGGAGTTTTTTTGCTTTTATAATTTATCAAAATCTAGCTCATCAAAGAGATTGAACTTAAACAAAGATTTGCTCAACTGATTCAAAGTATTCCGATGGCAACGGAAAAAACTATAGCATACAAAAAACTCCTTAAGCAATTTAAGGAGTTCTTTGTTTACTTCAATATAATGAAGTGTTGTATCAAATCTTTATCATTTGTTATAAATATTGGAACTGTTTCTATGCCCAGCTTCGTTTTTATACCAATTTTTGTATTCTACGCCATTGCTTAAAACCCAATTTATAAATTTCAAGTGACTGGCATCAATTTTAGCTTTTTCAATTGGATAATCAAAACTACTAGGGAAATCTATAGCCCAAGGTAAATTGTCTTTGGTTTTGTAATATTTCCCTATGGACGACTGAGTGTTGTCAAAAGAAGTTCCGAAATAGGCTTTGTCTGCCAAATCTGTTGGTGGGTAATTTGGCAAATGAACTTCTTTCCCTCTTTCTTTATTTACAATAATAAATGGGTTGAAAGGCGCCATTCCAAAGGCACTAACATCAATTGGGTTGACTAAATCTATAGTGACTTCAATAGGCTGTGAGGCTACATATGGTTGGCCTGGGTTGGTATTACCCGCACCTTGTTTCCAAGCATTGTCGAAAACAATTATCGTCGCATTTTTTTGACCCGCTTCTGTTCCGTTTCCGTTTGTTTTGATGTAACCTTCTGTATACTTCGTTCCAGTCACAGATGCAATTTGCGAAGGCGTTACACCTGGAATTGAGAAACCAAACCCATTTTGATAACTTGCCCCAATAGCTTTTACTGTGAATTTTCCTTTCAAGCTAACTACTTTATTTTGAGCATTTGTAATTCTATTAAAATTGTAATCAACTACCAAATCATTGAAGTCATAATCTCCTTTTGCTGGCCATAAATCCTCAAAAGCAAGGGTTCCGTTAGTATTACTACTTGGGTAATAGTTATTAAATGCTAGTTTCGGGTCATTTGGATAATCATCCGAACTATCGATTATACCATCTTTATCAGTATCAATTCGGTCAGGGTTTATTTTTTGAACATCGAATATTTCAACATTTTTAATTGGATTTGCAGTAGCATAGAAAACAGCATCATTAAAATCATTGTCTCCGCCTGGGCGAATTAAATCTTCAAATCCAAGTACGAACAAACTTCTTTTCTCATCATACAACATAACTGTATGTTGACGGTATTTCATATCTGGTTCTGGATTTAACTCTAAATTAGAGTACAATAAACCCAAACCTTCTGTTGCTTGTCTTGCACTATCGCTCCAACCATTACGCAACAACATCCATCCAATTACTGTGTTTTTTTCGAAAACACCTAAAGAAACTTTATCTCCAGAATACAATCCTCCTCCTGAACCTGCAAATGAGGCATTAGGAAAAATCACCTTACATTCTTTAACATCCGCTGGAGTTTTTGGCGGAAAATCTCTGTCATAAGTATAGTATGCCAATGCATTTTTATATCCAGCTCCCTCAGAAACAAAAGTAATCCATACTTCGGCTTTATCTAAAATCACTAAATTGTGCTGACTACTCCCTAAAAGATACTCAGGATGATAGGTAGGAACGGGCATATTCTCGGGCAAAGCATTATTGACATCAATTAGGAAATTTTTATCAATCACATCGGGTTTGCTCATTAAATAATTGGGCACTCCGTTGTTGTTATAAGTCCCGATATAGTTAATTTTTATACCAGCACTCGTTTTACTGTAAAGTGCTGATGCTTGTTTGGAAGAAAAGGGTTTGCTGCTAGTTTTTTGGCTTTTTTGGGTATTTCTTGAACCTCCAAAAGTAAAATTGACTGCTCCATTTTCTAGTGGCACTTTCGTTTCTGGAACAAAACCAATAAAGTCTGTTTTTAAAACAACTTCTTTCATATCGGCTTCGAAAGTGTAATCTACTATAAATTCTCCTTGTTCATTGGTTATACCGTTGATAATCTCTTTTCCATTTTCTTCTTCAAAATTAGTCCAAACGCTCACTTTTACACCAGGAACGGCATTTCCTTGATTGTCCTTTGTTCGAAGGGTTACTTTGGCATCTTGAGTATTTTTCCAAGTAAAAGTTGAAGAAGCCTTTAGATTATCAATGGTAACTTCACCAGAAACTGGAGGAGGGTCAGTAGTAAAATCTTCAGGGTCTTTACTACAAGAGTTTAACAAAATCATAATAACAAATAACACTATCCATACTGAATTGCTATTTTGCTGCGCATTTTTAATGAAGGTTTTTAAATTATTCATATCCTTTAAATTAGAATGTTTTTAGGTTAAGTTTTATCTCAATTTACAATGTGCTTTATTTTGATGTTTTTGAGTATCCAAAAACAACACCAAAAAAAATATCCATCTAAAACGCTGATATTTAGGCGCTTTACCCCATATATAGAAATTCATTCTTATCCATAAATTAGAAATGCTTTCCATTTTTTGGAACTACTTATTCTAAAAAACACACCACTGAATAGGAATTCAGAGGATAAATTAATTTACAAATGCAATAGCATCTGGAACTCTTCCTGTTCCTATGGTGCTTACAATTTCAAAAGTTTTCATATCAATCACTTCAATTTTATTAGCATTGGAATTAGAAACGAAAGCATACATTCCATTGGGATGCATTACAATATTCACGGGACGCGGTGTATGATATAGTAATTTCTCTACTAATGTTGTTTTCCCGTGAAATACAATGGTTTTTATCTTCTTTTTTAATTTTTGATTATACACATAAACAGTACCTTCTATCGCATTAGCCACTAAACAATACTTCCCGTCTGTTGAGAATTTAAGCTTTAATGGGTCATCACCTGTTTTCAAAGTATGGGTAACTTTATAAGTCGAGGTATTTATTACCGAAATAGTATTCTCTTTATTATTAGTGGCCCATAATTCTGAGCCATCTGGGGTAATATCGATGCCTTTTCTTCCTAACCCACAAGGAATTATCTTAATCACTTTATTGAGATGTAAGTCGATAACGCTCACTGAACTTGAACCTATGTTCGTAACATAAGCAATGGCTTTACTTGGGTGCAACACTATAAGATGACTCTTTTTTTGTTGGGTTTGTATTTTTCTTTCAATACTATCGGTATCAATATTAATTACTAATAATGTATTAGTAACATAATCAATCACCCCAACTTTATTGGGTTCTGGAAAAGCTACAATCCCATTAACTTTTATATTGTCTTCTAAGTCTATCGTTTTTTCTACTTTGTTCTTTTTAGTATCAATGATTTTCAAAACATTGCCATCACTAGCCCCGTAATTTGTAAGCACCACTCTTTTCTCATCCGAAGTTGCAACTGCTTCGTGAGATAAAATATCAATAGGAATTTCATTTATTTCTTTCCCAGTAAATAAATCAAATACGTGAACACTCTCGCCAACCTTACTCACAATATATAATTTACCTGTGGTTTGTATGGTATACGATGGTAATCTAGCAATAAAACGGACCACTTGAAAAGCAACGAATACAATTGCAAGTGATAGGATTCCATATTTTACTTTCTTACTCATCATAACAAAAACTATAATACAATTGCTAAGCCGTCTGGCATTTTCCCAACTTTGATACTACTACTAATGGTAAAGTTTTGCATATCAATAACCTCAACTCTACCTGCCGTAAAATTGGAAACAAAGGCATACAATCCGTTAGGATGCATCAATATACCAACAGGTCGAGGCGTGCGGTAGATGATTTTTTCGAAAACATTTTTATTACCTGGAATAACTATGGTTTTAAAAAGCTTCTTGGATTGGGTATCAAAAACTGAAATTGTCCCCTCACTAGCATTAGCAACCAATCCATACTTTCCGTCAATTGAAAACTTTACTCTTAAGGGCTCTTTTCCAGTTTTCAATCGAGCTGTTTCTTTATTTGTTGAAGTATTGATAACCGAAACGTAATTTTCTTTGAGATTTGAAACCCATATTTCTGAACCATCTTTTGAAATAGCAATCCCTTCTGCACTCTTTCCGCAAGGTATAATTTGAACAACTTTATTGCTTTCAATATCAATTACACTTACAGAACCAGAACCAATATTGGTTACATAAACAATTGGCTTAAGAGGATGTTTGACCAATAAATGACTGACTTTTTGTTGGGTGGCTATCTGCTTTTCTACGATTCCAGTTTCAACATTGACTACTGATAGATGGTTGCCATCATCAGACACCACACCAACTTTGTTTGGGTTTTGCAAAGTAATAATACCGTGAGGACTGGCACCCTTATTCCCCAAATCTATTGTCTTTATGATACTGTTCTTCTCTGCATCAATGACTGTAATGCTTTTACCCTTTGCATCAATAGCGCCATAATTTGTGACTACTATTCTGTTCGGGTTGGTTACTACTGTTGCTTCGTGTGGCTCTATTGCAATGGGCAACTCTTTTATCTCTTCCCCTTTTTCTAAATCAAAAACAGTAATGCTTCGGCTTGTTTTATTGACAACATATAATTTCCCTTTGGTTTTTATGGAATATTTGGGCTGTTTGATGACATAAACCATTCCAAATACCAGACAAATTAAGCCCGAGAGCAGTACTATTTTTTTTAGAAAACTCATAACTTGTTGGATTTAAATTGCTCGATTGCATATCGGCAAGCTCGTACGGTAAGTGCCATATAAGTCAAAGAGGGATTTTGGCAAGCCGATGAAGTCATACAACTACCATCTGTAATGAATACATTTTTGACATCGTGCATTTGATTGTATTTGTTCAGAACCGAAGTTTTGGGGTCATTTCCCATTCTTGCCGTTCCCATTTCGTGTACAGCTGAGCCTGGGGGTGGACTCGTTCTATAACTCCCTACATTTTTGAACCCTGCTTTGGTTAAAATTTCCTCACTCGATTTTGTCATATGTTCCATCATTGCTAATTCGTTGGCACCATATTTAAAATGAACCTTAACCAATGGCAATCCCCATTGGTCTAGATTTTGGGTATCTAACGTAATTTTATTTTCATAATTTGGCAGCACTTCCCCTCGCCCACCAAGAGAAATCGTCCATTTACCGGGAGTTTGCAGTTGTGCTTTTAAAGCTGCGCCAAAACCTTGTGTGGGTTTTGACTCCCAATTCTCCCGCTCTCCTTTTCCTTGAATGCCATATCCTCTGACAAAATCAGGGTTTTGCGTTTGCTTATTTATGTTTTGAAATCTTGGAATATAAATAGTTCCAGGCGACCTCCCTTCGTAATATTTATCCAACAATCCATCAAAAGTTCCGTAGGTTCCTTCATTGACGATATGGTCCATTAAATTGTGTCCGACTTGTTGGCTTGAATTCCCTAATCCGTTGGGAAAAGAGGGCGAAACAGAATTCAATAAGATAGCAGCTGTGGCAATTGCCGAGGCGTTTAAGAAAATTAGTTTAGCGTAGAACGTGTGCTCTTGTTTTGACAGCGCATCAATGATTTTTATACCGATGGCTCTTTTAGTATTGGCATCATACAGCACTTCTTTCACAATTGAGTTCGCTCTCAACGTTAAATTCCCAGTGGCCTGCGCATCTATCAATGTTGCCGAGTTACTGCTAAAATAGCCCGCAAACGGACAGCCGCGACTGCATAAATTGCGATACATACAAGGACCCCTCCCTTTCTTGGGTTGGGTTAAATTTGCTACTCTACCGTTAATTATCACTCTATCGGAATAATGCTCTTTTACTTTTTGTTTTAAATGCTGTTCTATTGCATTCATCGGTATTGGAGGCAAAAAAACACCATCTGGTAAATGAGCTATGGACTCTGAACTTCCGCTAATACCAACATAATCTTCAACATAGTCGTACCATTGTGCCAAATCTGCATAGCGTATGGGCCAATCGACTCCATAACCGTCATTTTTGTTGGCTTCAAAATCCAAATCTGAAAGACGGTAGCTTTGTCGACCCCAAGTGAGCGAACGCCCTCCAACTTGATAACCTCTAATCCACTTAAATGGATCCACCTGAATATAAGGATGCTCTTTGTCATTGACATAAAAATGCTTGTCGGCGGCATTACAATGACTGCTTTGCACGGGTCGCTCCTCGAGTTCTTTATTGGTCAAATGCTTTCTATTTTTAAAATCCCAAGGATTCAGAAAAGCTGTGGTGTAGCCCGTAACGTGTTCAACTTGTCCACCTCTTTCTAACACCAAGGTTTTTAAGCCGCCTTCTGTGAGTTCTTTCGCTGCCCATCCTCCACTGATTCCTGACCCTACAACAATAGCATCAAAGGTGTTTGTTTCTGTTTGGTTTTTCATACTATAACTATTTTGTTGCCCAAGCTTTTTGGTTGGGTTGAATGGTGGTGATTGCTTTATATCTAGCAGGAATAGGTTCGTACACTAAATGTTTTGTCGCTCCTAGTTCTGACGTACAATATCCTTCTACAGTTAATGCTTTTAAAATGGTAAAAAAAGGACGACCCGATATTTTATTTCTAATTTTAGAAAACAAACCCGAACCTTCGTAAGTACTATCCAAATCCTTTACGATGGCTACTTGTTGTTGTGGCGTGCATTTTTCAAAAGGGAAGCCGTAGGTATCCAAACACGATTCTTGGAGGTCATTTAATCCGTTAAAGAAATTAGTATATTCTTTTTTCGAAGAACACGATTCCATAAAGTCAATAATAAAATCCTGAACGTTAGCTTCTTTCGCACCTGGAGTTTCGGTAGCAGGAATAATCACATCGACTAAGGCCGCAATTAAATTCTTGTAATTAGGGAGTTCTCCTCTATTGGATTTCGCATAAAAAAAATGAAATCCCGTATAGGCAGCAACCCCAATTCCAGTGAGGGCTAAAATTCCGCCGATAGCTTTTCTTCTATTCATAACTATACTTTTTTGAATTGAAATCTAATAGTTTACAAACTTTATTCAAGGCTAACTCGCTCGTTGTGCTCTTTCCCAGTTTACCGATTGTGACTTTTTCATATATCTAAAAAAGCCCAAAACGACACACATATTCATTATAAAAAAGTAGTACGGTACAAACAAAATCTTGACTCTGGTTTCTCTATTTTCTAAAAACCAACCCAATAAAGCCAAAGCATAAAAAAGCAACTGCAACCAAAACAGAGTGGAATACAAACCAAAAGAGAAAATTCCTTCGTTGATGGCTAATATTGACAAAATAGGAATAAGAAGAATGAGACATAAAGGTGTTAAACTCCAACGCAAAACGCGATGCGATATGTATTGAAACGAAAGGGTTCCGTATTTAAAAACATTCAGCAAAGAACGAAGTCTAACGATAGATTGAATGCCTCCCGCAGAGATTCTAACTTTGCGTTTAAATTCTTCTTTCACGTTGGCCGAAGCGGTTTCGATAGCATAGGCTTCAGGGTCATATTGAATGGTATAGCCTTCTTGAGCGACTCTTAGTGATATGATAAAATCATCCAATAAAGTGTCTTTTTCAACGTGGCGATATAAGTCTGTTCGGATAGCAAAAAGTTCTCCCGCTGCTCCTACCACTGAGTACAATTCGGCATCCCATTTTTTCAATGTCGATTCATATTTCCAGTAAATGCCTTCACCTGCACCAGAGGCGACATCGCTTTCTTTATCAACAATTCGTTTTTCACCAGAAACGCAACCTACCTTTGGATTGCTAAACAAGTTTACGATGCGTCTTATGGACTCTTTCCCAAGATTGGTATTGGCATCACTAAAAATAACAATGGGAGTTTTCACAAAATCCATCCCTCGATTCATTGCTCCAATTTTACCATTGCGCTCATCTAAATGATAGACTGTGGTGTTTGGGTATTCTTTCAATACATCAGGAGTGCCATCATCAGAGCCATCGGTAACCCAAACGATATTGATTTTTTCTTTAGGATATTCGAGTGCTAAGGAGTTTTTCATTTTGGCTGCTACATAATCCTTCTCATTATATGCCGCAATAAACAAGGTCACTTCGGGTTCATAGGAAGGGTCAATTTCTATCTTTTTGCCCATCTTGAAAAACCTTCTAATTTTTATAATTGCATACAACAAAATACCGTAACCTACATAGGTATAGACTATCACCGATAGCAAAATCCAGAATAGTATCTTTAGTGTTATCATTTTTACTTGCTTAAAATTTATACAGCGTTAGACCTTTTCCCATATTTGTTTTTCAAGATTGTATTGTTTCAATACTCTTGCTGGATTCCCTACAGCGACAGCATAGTTTGGAATATCTTTTGTGACCACGCTACCCGCTGCGACTACACAATTTTTACCAATAGTCACTCCAGCCAAAACCACTACGTTGGCACCAATCCAAGTGCCATCACCAATGCTTATAGGTGCTGTAGAAACTCCCTGAATATGAATGGGCCGATTAACATCTTCATAGTTATGGTTCAAGCCCGAAAGGGTAATGTTTTGTGCCAATCGTACATCATTTCCAACGGTAACTGGACCAATAATGGTGTTGCTGAGTCCTATTTTGGTTCGGTCTCCAATAATTACCGGACCCACACCATTGTTTATGGCTGAAAAATCTTCGATAGTTGAATCCACTCCAAGTTCAAATTTATTCCAGGGAACAACGTCCAATCTTGTTCGATATCTAATGATAGCTCCTTTTCCTTTTTTATGATAAAAAGGATTTACGAACCACTTAATCCAAAGCCTAGGTCTTGTTTGCTTTGGAATAAGTATGGACCAATGAACCAGTTTTTTCAATTTTTCATTGGATTTTATTTTCTCTTTCAATCCCATTGTATCTTGTGTTTGGTAGCTTTTATTATTCCTTCATAGATGGCACTAACATTGTTTTCCCAAGTGTGGCTTTTGGCAAAATTGGCTCTTTGTTTAGCCAATGCTTTCGAGTTTTCTTCCAAAGCTTTTTCGGTTAACGTAATGTACTCTTCATTTGAAGAAGCCAAGTATACATAGTCACGAAACATTTCCATTGCTTTGGTTTGTGTTGCAACTACTGGTTTTCCCATAGCTAGGTATTCGTCGATTTTTCTTGGATAATTGCCAATCGTTAAGTTGTTGGTCAACTGCGGATTGATGGCTACATCAAAACCTTTTACATAAGCTGGAAGTTCGGAGCCATCTTTACTCCCAAAAAAATACACATTCGGCAATTGATGCAATTTTGATTTTTTAAAATCGTCGTCTTCTGGCCCCACGAGAACAATACTCCAGTTTTTTCTTTGCTCGGCGATATATTCAAGTAAATTGATGTCTAATCTTAAACTAGTAAGCGAGCCCACATAGCCAATAATTGGCGAGGGTACATCTTTGAATTCGGCAGGAACCTGTATCATACCTTCATCATCACTAAAGTGAGAGACATCGCAACCTTGTCCAACCATATAACTATAAGCGGTGTATTGTAAACCAAAATCTGCAAAAAAATCAGAATTGGTCAATAGAACATCCGCTTCTTGTATGACTTCGGGTTCCATTTGTTCTCCGTGTTTTTGCCAATACGGTACTTTTACCAAATAATCTCGCATATAGTACGCGTATACTTTGGGCTGTAAAAATTCCTTCAAATGTCTTCCTAAAAACATTGAACTGTCATTAAAGAGAATGATATCTTTAAAATTCAATCGCTCAGCCGCCGAAATAATATCTTCTGAAAACAAACGGGCATTTCTCCTGTTCAACATTCTAAAAACACTATCAATAGGCAACCAATTAATGGATTCGACACTGTTTTTTGGGTATAAATTCCAAAGGTTAGTACCAATCTCGTATAAATCAGGTTCGAGACCTTTTTTGATGCTGATTCGTTTTTGAATTTTTTCTTTATGCTTGTCTTTTCGCATGGTAGCTCTATCCATAGGTGGATTTACATATAAAACCCGATTGTGTTTGGCAAACTCCAACGCTATATTCTTGCAATTACTACCTATTTCTATATCCCAGGCTTGTATGCCTACCACTATTATATCTTTACCTTTTATCATTGTCTAGCTTTTTTTGAATGTTCGAAATGAATGGTTTCATAAAGTTTCAAATACTCTTTGGCCATATTTTTCCAAGAAAACTGTTTGCTGCGCTCCAAGCCTTTCTCACAAAGTGATTGGCGATACGCTTCATTATTTAGAATGGTGATGAGTCCATCTGTAATTTCTTCTGGTTGAAACGGATTGACAATATGGGCAGCATCTTTTGCAATTTCAGGCATTGATGAAGTGTTTGATGTGATTACAGGCACGTTACACGACATCGCTTCCAGCATAGGAATCCCAAAACTTTCCCGAAGTGACGGATATAAAAAGATATCGCACTGAGAATAAATAGCTGGCAAATCAGTATTGATTACGTAGCCCGTCAACACAATATGATGAATGAGATTGGGGTCGTTAATTTCATTCAACAAGCTATTCAGTTCTGTTTTATCATAATCCAACATTACGAGTTTATGATTTGAGGCTGTTCGTTTTAAAAAATCTGAAAAAGCTTTCAGCGTTCCTTTTGTATTCTTTTTAGGGTCTGTATTACCCAGAAAAAAGAAAAAATGGTCTGGCAAATTGTATTTCTCTTTAACCCGTTTGAGTTCCTCTCTATTGGTAATGGGTTTAAAATGTTCGCTTACCCCATTATAGATAGCGTCTAATTTTGTACTGTCTTTAATCCCAAAAAACTCCCCAATCCTATTTTTTTCAAAATGAGAAACAGTAATCACTTTTTTACTTTTGTCCACTACCCGAGGCACCACCAATTTCCTGTAAATGTTTCCAAATTTTTGATATGTACTGGCACTACTTCTCAGTATTTTCAAATAACTACTTTCCATATAAATAATGTCGTGAAGAATCGTTATCAGCGGAATAGATGTAAAAAAAGGTGCGGTATTGCTAGTGCAGTGCAAGATGTCGCAACCATATTTTTTGGCAGCATTGGGCAATGCTATTTGTTCCCAAGTAGGATATGGCCCTCCTTCTAATTCTACAATCGTAAAATTCGAAGTGGCTTTCAAAACAGAACGATCCTCATCTGGTTTTACAAAAATGAAATAGTCATTTACATGGTCTAGCTCTTGCAGGTTCTTTATTAGTTCTAAAGCTACCATGTCCATACCATGTTTTTTCTTGCGAAAAAGGCGTTGCCCTTCTATACCTATTTTCATATGCAGCTATATTTTATATTCAACAGTCATATGTATCTTTCAATAATCATAATCGACCTTTGCTTCTCATTGCTATCATATACACTCCAGACTCTCTTTTTTTTAAGAAGAAGCACCATGCTTGGTATGAATAAATGTTTTATTGGCTCCTTTTATTTTTAGTAGAGACAACAACATCATGAACATTCCTTTTGGCAAACTCATTAATGCTTTCAATGTTTTGCGATTGTAAAAGGATTTTGGTACCGAAAAAACAAATGACAGCACGCAAGCTATTAACAGAACCACCCAATACTTCGAATACGCTTTTGGGTTGTCTAACCAATAGTTCAGCAGAACAAAACTAACGCTGCACAGTATAACGGCTCCGAGTAGTAATATTCTAGGAGGCTGAATAAACTGAATAGCTTTATCAAAATAATCCACATTCCCTTTGAGTAATAAATGTTTAGTGGCAGTCAAAATGTCTTTTCTAAAGTAATGTAATTGTGCAGACAACCATCGACGGCGTTGGTTACCAAACACTTCAGCTTTTTGTATTTTTTCATCATAAACTAATGCATCATCAAGATAGACAATCGTATGTCCTTCTTTTAGCATTTGGAGTTCAATTTCTTTATCAAATCCACCAACGGCTGTTGCACTTGCCATAAGTGATTTAAAATATTGGTACTGAAAAGCCATTCCCGAACCTATTATTGCCGAAGAAAGTCCCAACACACGATGCCCTTTTCTGAAAATATTGTTGTTGATTTCTTCGCTAATAGCATCAAGAATAGCCCAAGAATTGTTCGTATTTTTGGCTGTTCGATGACCTTGCACCGCAATAAAACCATATTCAAATGCTGCATTTATTTGCTTCAAAAAGTCACTTGCCATCACATTATCAGCATCTAAAACCACAGCAATATCATAATCCTTTTCTAGAGTTGCCATAGCTTTATTCAACGCTTTGGATTTTGTGCTTTTTTCGAAACTTACCTCGATAACGATGATGGGTAACGCCTTTAGGGCTGTAATGGTTTCTTCTTGAAAAGAATCTGCTATAATTACCACATCATAATGAGTAGATGGGTAGTCTTGTTCTAAAGCAGCTTTGGCGACTTCAACTATTACATCATCTTCTTTGTACCCCGGAATAAGCACAGCAATTTTTTTTATATTTCCGTTATCAGAATATCTTTCTTGCTTATAGAATAAGCTTGCAATTGAAAACAATAAAATATATAAGGTTGCCAAACCCAAAAGGAATAGTAGCACAATTTGTATGATGTTTAATAGAAGCATAATTTAAATTTTCAATTAAAATTTGTTGGTGCTTTATTCATTTTCTTATTTAAACTTTCTCAGTACATCTCTCGCTTTTAAAGCGTATTTTCTTAAGAAAGGAAGGTGCTTACCGCTTTTAAGATTGTACATAAAAGATTCCGATTCGAATATCATTTCGAAATTTGCGGTACATAAAACAGGCTTTTTGGACAACCTATTGATTTCAACAGCCTGATGGTATTCGCTTTCAACAAAAAGCACATACGGTTTTGCTAAATAGGCTTTCGCCTTATGATCGCCATGGCTATTGGCTCGCTGTCTGGCTTCCATATTGGGTAAATCGAGCATAACCAATTCATTGTATTTGATATTATTAGACTTCAACCAAGTTTCGGTTTCTTTGCGGTATTTCTCTAGTCGTGAGGTAACAATTGTACCAATCTTGCTTCCTGGAATAAACAATGGTGGGGCATTCAAAATAAAATCAATGTATTTTTCTCCATCGTCATTTTGTTCTGGCAAAGGATCTGCACACAAAACCCCATCAATATCAAAGCAAGCTTTTTCTAAAGTGGTATGATTAAGAATGTTCCACTGAAAATACCTTGGCAAAGGCACCACTTCAAAGAAATAATCGACCATTTTTTCTTTGCCTGGAATGACATAAACGGCACAAAATTTAAATTCAAATTGGTTTTCGAGATGTTTCAAACTTTCTTTAACCTCAACCATAGCAGCGCCCGAAGCAATACTATCATCTACCACAAGAATTTTTTTAAACTCAGAAATATCAAAAAACTGGCTTCTTGCACCTGCTTTATAAATATGTCCATTCAAAAAAGAATGAATATCTGTATAAGGCCTATTAAGATATAAGGCTAATAAGTTTGCTGGAAGCATCCCACTTCTTGGAACCCCAACAATCAAATCAAAATCACGTGGAATGATACTTAATCGCTGAAGTATTATATTATTTAAATCTTTTACATTTCTATAGTACATAGCTTTTTGGTTTTAATGATTGATTCGTTTAGCCTTATATAGTAATCTCAGTTTTATACATTTTGTGCTGTACTCAATTCTAGTTCTTTCTTTTGTTGGTCTGCTTCAAAAATTTCAGGATTAGAAATAATCGCCATAGTTGCATAAATGAGTAAGGCAGTTGGCATTTGCCCCAAAACAGCATTTCCATACGAAGCTGTCATTATCCCAACCATTCCAGAAATCAGTGCACTCAATTTCAACTTTGTTATGGGGTCTCGAATTCTAAACATGACTTTATAAGAAGCTTTGCCTACCACATAAAACAAGATAAACAAATGAAACACCAAGCCTACAATTCCTAATTCTGCCCATATAAGTACATACCAGCTATCGGTGGCTACGTGAGAAAGAAATGCATTGGGCAAAAAACGTTGTGCTTTGTCGCCTGCATGACCAATTCCGCCACCAAAGGGTCTTGAGGCCAGATAAACTTTGAGTATTTTTTGGTTGTTCAATCGTACTTGAAGCGAGGGTTCATTGGGGTCAAATGCTGTTCGCATTCGGCGTATTTGGTCATTGCCATTAGCAATAGTTGTGTATTTGAAAAAAACAAAAACCATAGCCAGAAATAGTACCCCTACAGTCAATATTTTAACATTTTTCCTCAAGAAGAAAAAGGTCATAAGACCACCCAAGGGCACACCAATAGCGCCTCTAGTTCCTGAGATTAACATGCCATAGAATCCTAATACTCCAACGATTATAAAAAAGACTTTTGCAAAACCTTTTTTAGTCATGGAATAAATTAGAGCTACCACGCCGGTGTATCCTTGATTTCCTCCGAATTGACCTGCATCACTAAAAAAAGAAAAGACTCTAAGTTTACCAAAAAGCACGTGAGTCTGCGCTGCACCACCATCCAACCAAGCTTGCTCAGCAGCATCTACCCCTATGAAGAGCTGTTTCATTCCATTCAAAGTAGCAAGTATCGAAAAAACACCCCAGATATATAAAAGCGTGTCTAACTTTTTGTGGGTATCGATGAATAAAAAAGTGAGCACTAAGAAGAAAAAGAAATAAAATCCAAGACCTCTACCCGCAATCCAAGCTTCAACACTTTGTGCCTCTGGATTTATCAATTGAAATATGCAATATAACAACCATATTCCAGCAAAAAATGTAATGTCTTTATTTGCAGGAGACCAATCAACCTTTTCTCTAAACTTAGAAAAAATTAATGCTAAGAAAGTCAAAATCATGACGCCATCTATTGCAAAACCTAAGGGTAAACCAGTTATATATCGGGTTAAACCCAGTATCAAAAAGTTCAGACCAATAGCAGTATAGAATCCCAAAATAGGATTTGAAAACAACTTATACAGATAGAAAACCAAAAATAGTAGCGCAATTAAAAGAACGATTCCTGCTGTTTTCAATTTTGCGATTATCAATGCTATCAACACTAGTGTTACAAACAATAACACAAGCCCTTTGGGGCTAGTTAAACTAGCTGAACCAGACGCTTTATCAAAGGGGTTTATATTATTACTGCTTGTATTCACTTTGTTTATTTGTTGTTTTTCATGATTCCTTCAAATTTGTTTTAGTGGCTTTATGAAAAAGGCTCCTGTAAAAATCGAATCCACTCGAGAAAATTTCTTTATAAGTCAGAGTCAGTTCTTTGTCGAGGAAATACATTCCCATCCAAATGCCAATTAAAGTAAAAAGTATGGAGGCAACTGCCACTAGTAACAACGATTGGAATATAAAAATGGCGATACAATCCCCAATAATATTTGCCAAGACCATAACAAATACCTTTATGGCGTTAATGTTTGGTTTGTTGATGCTATCCAAACCAATACCGGTCATTCTATCGATAGGCAATAACAATCCGTAAATAGAAAATACGCGCACGATATTGACAACATTAAATCCCGTTTGAGGATCAGTATCTAAATACTGCCTTCCACTTATGACTAACACAAAGAATTCTGCAAATACGAATGTGACTACACTTAGACCAGCAAAAAGGTAGGTTAATGCTCCAGAATAGGTGTAGAACAAATCTCTTACTTCTTCCATTTTGCCATGAACACTTGCCTTAGACATTTTAGGGAAAGCGGTAGCCACAAAACTTCGAAGTGGAATTTGCTGTAATTCTGTCAATTTTAGTGGAATACTATACAAAGCAACAGCGGCACTTCCTAGTGGACTTAAACTGATAATTATGGTATCGGCACTTCTCAACAGGTTGGTTCCAATTAAGGTGAACGTAGTATATTTTCCGAAATTTAATAAGGTTTGATTGGTCTTTTTGTTGGCTTTGAAAATGTTTTTAGTTCCATCCCAACCCATTACAATACTTATGAAAGAAGTCAAGGCGTTGATGATAAGCATTGCCATTACTAATTGATCTAATGTCAACAACTCTAGAAAAAAATTAGTTAAAATCACTAAGAAGAATAGGCCGCTATTCACTGATTTTAATAGCAATATTTTTCCGTATGCTCTGTCGGCTTGCAAAACAACTAGCGCATTATTCCAAGGAAGATTTAAAAAAGCCAGTAATGGATACCATTTAAAAAATAGATGGTATCCAGAAGCACTAATTGCCTCATTGAATAACACATAGCACAAAACCAAAATCAATGCTATTGCAAGAGTGGCCACCAAACCAATCAGAGCATTAGAACCAATTAGTTCCATTCGAGACGACGCATCGGCTCCTGATAAAAAACGAATTAAACCATTATTGGTAATCCCAAAGCGAAACATTTCTACAAAAGACCCGCCGGTAATAAACAACACCCATTGCCCAAAAACATCCAGAGACAAACTTCTCGCTAATAATGCAAAACCTGCAATACCTAAAACGGCAATGACAAGATTCCCTGTCAAGGACAGAAAATTATCTTCTTGCGCTATTTTTTTGAGCGTTTTCATTAGTTTATTTTAGATTTGGGCTTTAGAAAAAAATTGAAATTTGAACATTGATTTTAATTTCCTTCGTAATAAACTTCGTTTTTTAGGCAGTTCCCCTAAAATGGATTCCACTTCATTGATTTGTACTCCATTAATAATAAAATTAATTTTTGAAGCAGCTGTTTCTACTATATTTTTCATTGCCAATTGGTCTGCATCTGACCAGACTCGATTAGAGCGACACACGAGAATATTCAAATCGGCTTGATTTATTAATTCTGTTGGATAGACATAGTCAAGTAAGGGCGGTAGTTCAATAATTATAAAATCGGGAACACCATTTAGTGTAATGCCATTTTGATTCAAAATATCGGAATAATTTTGAGCGTTATAAAAGGTATTGTTTACGGCATAAGTATAATACTCGGTCTCATTCAGATAAGTAGAAACATCGGCTAAAAATGGATTGTCATAATCAATTCTAGGATCTGCATAACCTAAAAATTTATTTAATCCAGAAAACTTCGGATGTTGTCTTACTGTTTTTTTTGCACCTTCATACGTAAGCATCACGACTTCTTTTCCTTCATTTTTCAATGTTTTGGCAATATTTCCAGCCATTACCGTTTTCCCTTCTTGCCTTTGAGTACTAAAGACAACTATGGTTTTTGTCTTATTCGCTGAGGGATGCTTTCCAAAATATTGCAACACATTTTGTGTAATTATCTCAATTAATCTCTTTTGAATGTAGGGTAAATTGACACTTCCTGGATCTATTACTAACTTAGGCATCATCCCTAATGCATCCAAACCAAGTTTTTTACTGGCTATTTTAGCGTTCTTCAATGTATCATCAAAATACTCCATTATGAAAATAATTGCCAATGTAATTAGGCCTCCTAAAATGGCCGCCGCAATAACTAATAGCGCTCGTTTGGTAGGGTTTGGTGATAAAGGATAATAAGGAGGGTCAATGGCTTTCAAATTGGAGGTAAGCTCACTATCTTGCAATTTGAGTTTCGCTAAATTTAATCCATGAAGGATTTCTAAATAGCCTTGCTCCGAAACCGAAATCTCTCTTTCAATTCTTTTGATAGTCGCTCCTGCTGGGGCATAATTGGCATATTTTGATTGAAACTCTTTGTTTTGTCCGTTTATAACTTTAAGTTTTGCTTTAATGTTTTCTGCTTCTACTACATTGTTTATCCAATCTGGAAGAATTTTGGAAACGGGCAACCCTTCAATAGAATTTTGATAAGAATACAATTCAGCTACATTTCTTTTTATGTCGTTTGAGAGGGCTTCGGCTTTTTTATTTAGCTCGGCAATTTTTGCCAAATCTTCCTCATTATTAGTCGATTCAAATCTCGCTTTGATCAAAGCTATTTTGTAATTAAGATCCCCGATTTGTTTCTTTTTATCAAGAACAGCTGCCGTCTTGTTCTGGATGGCTTCTTGTATTTTCAATTTTTCTTCTAATCGTTTTCTAGAAGCTTCGATTCCTGCCAATTCCGCTATTTTTTTATTGTAATCTACATCCATATCCTCTTTAACTACGGCCACAGCTTTACTTTGTTCGTAGTAGTTGATAATATTAGATGATTTGTTAAACTCGAGAAGAATATCCTCAGCAGTAGCTAATTTTTGTCTGGCATTTTCTAACTGCCCTTCAAAGTATTTTACAATTGCATCCGATCTATTTTCTTTAATAAATTTATAGTTTACAATACAAACTTGGTTATAGATGGCAAGAGTTTGTTGACAAATCCCAGGATCATTTACCGTGTAACTCAATTTGATCAAATCGCTGTTTGAAATTCTTAGGGCGGTTACTTTTGAAATTGCTTTGATGGAGTAATGGTCATCTTCGCCATAATTTAATAGTTCATAAACATAATTAGTATTGCTGCTCTTCATTAAATCCATTAAATTTTTAACGGTCTTTTCGTAATCATCTCTATTGATTTCAGGGGGGAACAGCGCTTTATTTGGATCATTCTTTTCGATTGAAGAAGACTCTGGTTTATTTGTGCGCACTACATATTTATACAGAGAAGCTGGTACTTTGCTTTTTAATTTATCAAAAAAAGTTTTGGATATGTATCTTGGATTGGCTTCTGGGAGCATCAAATGCTGCGCTAATAATCTAACCGCAACTTCTTCTTGAGTTTCGCGTGAGTTGATAATGTTGATCAAATTATCAAAGGCTGCGTTCGATGCTTGATAATTGAATGTTTTATCCATTTCTATAGAAGAACCCGTCGCAATACCAGTGTATAAAACTGTTTGAGAAGAATATTCAAAAGATGGATTTTTAGTAAGCAATATTACCAATAAAGCCAAAACAATTGGAACCAATAGTAAGAGCAGCAGATGCTTTACAATCAATCGTACAAAATCAATTATTTTCATCTTTCTAATATAAATTTGTTAAATCGAATACAAGTCCAGACATGTCTTCGAGCAATTGCTTTGCAGTTATAAATTCAGCCTTTGCAGATTCATAATCGGCCTCAAGATTAGCCGTTATACTGGTTATTCGCACGTATTCTGCTACTGGTACAGCTCCATTTCTAAATTCTTTTTCGACCATTTCCATGTTAACTTTTCCATTACCAAAGTTTTTTGATCGTATCTGAAGTAATCGTTGCTTCAAAATAACGTCTTGGTACATCCTAATGACTGTTTGTCGTATTTCGTCTTCTTGAAATTTGGACATGTTTTTGGCTTCTTCAATTTCGAGTCTCGCTAGTTTGAGTTGATTCTTTCTGTTTAACATATCAAACACTGGAAATTTTAGATACATCCCCACACTATAGTTGTATTGTGTAGAAAGTGTTGAAAATGCAGTATTAGAAATCCCATCATCATTGTTAGAAAAATTATTTAAGGTTCCGTATCTACCATCAACTTGAACTCCCATATTTCTTGTCCAAAAAATACGTTCTGATTCTAGAGTAGATTCCTTTACACCAATATGATTCTTTCTAAACTTGAGCATGGCATTTCGCTTTAAAACCGAATCTATAACTACTTTCAACGGCGGAAAATAAAATTCGCTACCAGTTAGTAAAGTATCTTTACTTTGAACGGTTTGAGCTTGTGTGTTGTGTAAGCCTAAAACAAAAACACCAATAATTGAGAATATTAAAATTTTTTGTTTCATAAGTATAAAGAATCAAATCTTATTTATTACACAGAACCTTTTTGAAGTAATGCGGGAATCGTTCTTAAAATAAGTTTCATATCATACCAAAAGGAATAGTTATCTCCCTTAAATTGATCCGCATATTCATTATCGAGGCGCATACGTTCTTCTTCAGACATTTTACCTCCTTTACCTCTTAATTCTACCTGCCACAAACCCGTAATTCCAGGAGGAGCCAAAAACCGTTTAGATAATTCATCTCCCGTTAGCATTTCTGCTTCATAAACGGGCAAAGGTCTATTGCCTACAATAGACATATCACCTTTTAGCACATTGATAAGTTGGGGAAGTTCGTCTATACTGGTATTTCTGATAAACTTACCTACTTTGGTCACTCGAGGATCGTCGACAATTTTTACAAAAGTTGAATTATTTTTAGCCGCTTCTTGTTTTTGAATGGTATACCAATAATCGCATATTTGGTGTGTGTCTAAGTACATTACAGGAGAGCATGTTTGTCCCTCCGGAAGCTTGCTGCATTTTGGGCAAGGAATATCCAATGGGCTATCACCTTCTGTGGTAGTTTCTTTTTTATATTGATTTTTTTCTGCAGCCAATTTTTTGAGTAGCTCGTCAGAACCTGTGCGCATGGATCTAAGTTTATAAAAATCAAATGTTTTTCTGCCCACACGTTTTGAAATGTAATATACTTTCCCTTTGGATTCCAGTCGAATGGCTGCAATAACTAATAGCAAAAATGGCGCTGCTACCACTAACACTGATGAGGCTACAAAAATGTCGAATATGCGTTTAGATAGTGGCATTTTATACATTTGCTCACTAAAGTCAAATATGGTTTCTTTTTTATGTTTGGGCTTTCTATGTTGTGATAAAAACGCTATTCTATTTAAAATAGCAGTTGGCGCAGTATTTGAAATCACATAAAAATCATCTATTTGCTTTCTAAAAGCTGTTTTGTAGAGGTCTGGATTAAAATCTTTCGACAGTAAAATAAAAGGAATAGCGTCGTATTCATTTTGCGCTCGAATCCAATCATAAAGAAAGATTCCATTATTCCCTGGCAAATTATAATCACAAATGATAGCGTCTAGCTTTTTATGAGACTGTAGAAACTTTGAAGCCTTAATACTATTTTCTAAAACCGTTATTGACCAATTTTCGAATTCTTTTTGGTTAAAGTATTCTGCTGTGTTTCCGATATACAAAATAGTTAGATTTGAGCTCATGGGGACTTTAATTTGATTGCAGATAGTGATGTTTTTATTACCATTCTATGGCAAAATGAATGGGGTAAATGTTTTTCTTGACCAATTCCTCCAGCTCTTCCGGATTAAAGGGTTTGGTCAAATAATCCTGAGCTCCTAATCGGTAACATTTTATTCGCTCTTTACTTTCTGATTTACCCGATAGCATAATAAAAGGAGTATGCTTGGTAAATCCTCGTTCCCGAACCTTAGTTAAAAATTCGTAACCATCCATATTCTTCATTTGGATATCACTTATTATTAAATCAGGAAGACTCTCATCAAGCCATTGCAGTGCCTCTATAGGATCGTGGATTGTTATAACTTCATAATCCTGAGAAAGAAAATTTTGCAATAACAAGCAAATGCTTATTTCGTCATCTACTACTAGTATCTTTTTTTTCATAACATTAGGTATTCGTTATATTAAAATCATTTTTCATTTGATCTACTACTTCCTGTGCCACCAACTTTAGCGCTGCAATTTTCATATCTACTTCTGGTGCAGTAATTTCATTGGACAATAAATCTTCGGTAAGAAGGAATTCCTCAGCTAATTGATCTGTTCCAAAATAAGCTAACGTTGGTTTTATCTTATGTGATAGTCTAACGATTTTTATAAAATCCTTTTCTGTGTAGGCTGCTTCTATCTCGTTTATAGCATCTATAATTTGTTCTACAAATACTTCAGCCATCTTTGCAATCTGTTCTTGATTGCCTCGACACATTTTTTCAACCAATTGAAGATTGTATAATTTCATAACAGCAACATTTTAATAGCACTTAAAACTCAACTAAATAATTGATTCAAAAAACTTTATCGTTTCAATTAAACCTTCATCCAACTGAATTTTTGGAGACCAGTCTAACTCTTTTTTGGCAATCGTTATATCTGGTTGTCGCATCATAGGATCATCCGAAGGCAAGGGTTGGTAGATTAGTTTTGATTTTGAACCCGTTAGTTGTATGACTTTTTCTGCCAATTCAAGAATGGTAAACTCGTTTGGATTTCCCACATTGACAGGACCGGTAAAATGATCGGGAGTTGCCATCAGTTTGATCATTCCTTCCACTAAATCATCTACATACTGAAAACTTCTGGTTTGTTGTCCTTTTCCATAAATAGTGATGTCCTGATTTTGTAAGGCTTGAACAATAAAATTGGAAACCACCCTTCCGTCATTAGGATCCATTCTTGGGCCATAGGTATTGAATATTCTTATGATTTTAATTTTGACATTATTCTGTTTGTGGTAATCAATGAATAATGTTTCAGCACAGCGTTTGCCTTCATCATAACACGAGCGCTCCCCAATTGGATTGACGTGTCCCCAATACGATTCTGGCTGCGGGTGTACCAACGGATCTCCATAGACTTCACTTGTCGAGGCTTGTAATATTTTAGCATTTACTCGTTTGGCAAGTCCCAACATATTAATGGCGCCCATCACAGAAGTTTTGATTGTTTTTATGGGATTGTGTTGGTAATGTATGGGCGAAGCTGGACAAGCGAGATTGTAAATCTCATCCGTTTCGATAAAGAATGGAGTAGTCACATCGTGACGGATCAATTCAAAAGAGGGGTTGTTTAACAAATGCACCACATTCTTCTTTTGCCCAGTAAAAAAATTATCCAAGCAATACACCTCATTGCCCTCATTTAAAAGACGTTCACACAAATGTGAGCCTACAAAACCGGCACCACCAGTTACTAAAATTTTTTTCATTGCCATAACCTGTGTTTTTAGAACCGAATTATTATTTACGAGAGCTTACCTATTTTGAAGTATTCACTCCAATACAGAAATAGTCAAAACCATTTTGTTTCATTTCGTCTTTATCGTAGATGTTACGTCCATCAAAAATTGCAGGTCGATTTAGTAATTTTTGAACAATTTTGAAATTTGGAAATTTGAATTCTGGCCATTCGGTTAGAATTGCCAAACAGTCGGCATCAATAAGGGTTTCGTATTGATCTTCGTAATAGGTAATGGTATCTCCAAAATGATGTTTCGCTTCATTGATCGCGATTGGATCGTAGGCTTTTACTATGGCACCCGCCTTCAGTAAACTTTTTACAATGTATAAAGAAGGCGCTTCGCGCATATCATCGGTTTGTGGTTTAAAGGAAAGCCCCCATAGTGCAATACTTTTACCTTTGACATCTCCATTAAAATACTTCATTATTTTATGAAAAAGCACTAACTTTTGGTCATTGTTAACAGCTTCTACAGCTTTTAAAACGCGCAATTCATAATCGTATTCCCCAGCCGTTTTGATTAATGCTTGCACATCTTTTGGGAAACAAGACCCACCGTAACCTATTCCTGGATATATAAATTTATTTCCAATTCGGGAGTCAGAACCTATTCCTTTGCGGACTTTATTAATATCAGCTCCAACAATTTCGCACAAATTCGCGATGTCGTTGATAAAACTAATTTTTGCGGCAAGCATAGAATTTGCGGCATATTTGGTCATTTCTGCAGAAACGATATCCATAAAAATAATTGGGTGACCATTCAGCGTAAAGGGTTTGTATAAACTCTTCATTAACTCTTGAGCTCTTTCACTTTCGAGTCCTACAACAATTCTATCGGGTTTTAAGAAATCGTCTATGGCTGCTCCTTCTTTTAGAAATTCGGGATTGGAAGCAACATCAAAGTTTATGGAAACCTTTCTCTTATCTAACTCTTCTTGCAGCGCCTCTCTTACCTTCTGAGAAGTCCCTACAGGAACTGTACTTTTGGTAACTACCAATAAATAGTCATTAATATACTTTCCGCAATCTCTAGCTACTGCCAATACATATTTCAAATCAGCGCTACCATCTTCATCGGGTGGCGTTCCCACAGAAATAAATAAAACTTCGGAATCAACTAAGGCTTCTTGTATGTTTGTGGTAAAATGTAATCGCCCTTTTTTCATATTTCGGGTAATCATATCTTCGAGTCCAGGCTCATAAATGGGAATAATTCCCTCGTTAAGCTTGTCTATTTTATTACGGTCTATATCTACACACGTAACGTTGATACCAACTTCGGAAAAACAGGCTCCTGTTACAAGACCAACATAGCCACTCCCTACAATAGTGATTTTCATAATATTTAGGTTTTATTAGATTATTTAAAATTTTTTAAGCTTCGTTTAAAGCCAAATCTAATTTGGAATTGACTTTTAAAGCAAAAAATAAAAATTTGGCAAAATCAAGGCAAACGGCAACAATATTATTATTAACTCAAATATAATAAAATAAATAGTACAACGCTAATTTTATAACCTGAAAATCAAAGGAATACACTACAAAAATTTATTTTTTCAAATAAAAATTATAAAATACACTAAAACCAGCCCTCAACAAACAACTGTTAATTTATTTACGCTGTAGCAATAGATTTTTTTACCATTTTAAATTCTGAAAAATAACGGACACTTAAAAGCTTTCATTAAAAAAGAGGAAATCAACGATAATTCCCATCAGGAGCGAAAGAATAGGCATTTTTGTCAACAAAGTTCCTGCTCTCCGCTATATCTTTTGTTCCGCTATCGCTGCACAAAAGGATGCCGCTGCGATCAGGGCTAAAGAGCCACAAGGTTTTCTGTTGGGATACAACCAAAAAAAAGCGACAACAAAACCAAGATTTGTTGTCGCTTTTTTAATTAAAATTACCTGTTGGGTGAAATTATTTTTTACCACATAGGAAAAAAAAAGAATTTTTAGTTTTAAAAGAAAAGGATAGACGTTTTACTATTCACATAGCTCTGCTATGTGTGAAATAGTACTATTTCTATTTATCCTTTAACTATTTAGTATTAATATATGATTCTAGCCTGCACTGAGGAATCGAAGTGTGGTTAAAATTAAAAATTACTTTATCACCGCATTAATTTTATCCCAAAGTGCCGTATCAAAACCAGAAAGTGCAAAATTTGGATTCGCAGGATCCGAAGCGTCACCCATTCGAATCACCACCATATTCTTACTCGGAATCACATAAATACGTTGGTCCTCTGCTCCCATCGCTGCATACATATCAGCAGGTGCATTAGGTACCAAAGCCCCTTGATAAATCGTTTGCCCACCAGGAACCATATACTTCGATTTTCCATTTAACCACCACAAATAACCATAAGAAGGATTAATGGTTTGAGAGGTACTGATACTTTCCTTAAAATAAGTCTCATTAATGATTTGTTCATTATTCCATTTGCCGTTTTTAAGGGCCAAAAGTCCAAATCGAGCCATACTTCTGGTAGAACTATTGTAAATCGTAAAAATAGGGCCATAGTTCCAGAAACCATCCATTCCTATTTTGTTTTTCAACTTGCTATTGAAATACACTTCAAAATCTTGTTTACTTGCCGCAGCCACTACATCCATCAACTTCTGAAACACATTATGATACGACCATCTTGTGCCTGCATCGGCCAAATACGTCAAATTTGATTTTATAACAAGCTCTTTTTCGTCATTCAAACCAGAGCTCATAGTCAGCAAATGTCTAGACGTAATCAGATTTTCTTTATCCAATGTTTCACTTGTCCATCCTGTACCTAAATATTGTGACGCTTTGTTGTTGATGTTTAGCAAGCCTTCTTGTTGTGCAATTCCTGTGGTGGTAGCTACTAATGTCTTTCCAGCGCTATTCCATTGCCAAGTTGCCGCTGCGGTATGTCCGTTGAAGTATTCTTCCATCACGATTCTACCATTCACTAGAATCATAAAGGATTTGGTGTTTTTTTGCGCCAAGTAGTCTTTTAAGGGCTGAACAGCGCTTTGGTTCCATCCCAAGCTGACTATGGATTTTGTTTCCCAAGTGCTTCCTGTAGTGGGTGGATAATAAAAAGCTTCCGTAGTTGGATTTTGTGGAATATCATCGCTTTTTTCACATCCTATGAACAACATCGCGAGTACAAGTAGTGGTAAGTATTTCATAATAGGTTATTTTGGGTTATTTGGTTTGTTTTCTATATAGACTTTCCAAAGCTAAAAAGGTTTAACATTTTTTTGGGATTTTAAAAAAAATTGACCCTCTTTTAAAAACTATCCTTGAAAATCGCCACAATCGTGGACTTTAAACTGACGCAATTTTTTCTTTGCCGTAAAAAAAGCACTCACTCTTAAGCTCTCTTTGGTTACTAGTTTGCCTTCTATTTTCAATTGGTAAACACCTTCTTTTGCAATTTTAGCAATAACCCACTGGCTATTGGACGTACCAATTATAATTTGATTGTTCACTTTCTTAATGAATAACACCTTCAATACTTCGGATTGGGTAGCATCGCAAACATTAGTAAGGACTAGCTTTTGCTTTGAAATTTTGAGGTTGGCCAAATCACAATCGTAACAATTCCCTTGAAAATCGAGCCCGTATTTTTCAAAAACCTTTTTACTTTTTTGTTCCAAAATTGCAATCGGAACAAGTGTATCGGCCATAAGTTCCTCTAAAGTAAGCGGTAAAAAAGAGGCTGGGACTACTATTGTTTTAGGAATGTTTCTTTCTGAAAATGCAGGTTGCTCTACAGCAAAACCAAAACTTAAAAACAAAAGTGATAGTAGGCAAGATTTCAACATATTTATAGCTTTAGATTGGGTTTTCCAAATATAGGAATAACCCAAAACCCTCCACTATAACTTTACTTTTTATTTTTATGGTACAAAAAAATACCCTCAAACAACTATGTCATTTGAGGGTTTGAAAAAGATACCACACCTTTTTCGATTACATTCTTTTCAATTGCTTAAAAAGAACCACAAACATTTCCTGTAAATGTTGCTCCCGCTCCTGCTGAAACATTAGCCTTAACTGCTGATGCCGCAAGAGTTGGTATAGAATATGGCGGTGTAAAGGCCGTATTACTTCCAGCCGTATTTCCTGTAGTGTTGGTAAAAATATTGCCCACCGCAGTAACAGCAGTAAATCCAGTCATCAAATCGATTGGTGTTTTTACATTTTCGAATACGTTGTTCTCCACACGAATGTTCGCTTCAAAACCAGCGGCTACACACTTATTGCTCACACTACTGCTGAAATAATTGTTGATGATATGCACTCTTCCAAAACGCACTCTTGGCATTCTCTCTTTGCAACCACTAGCCCACCAGCAACGAGCGAAAGTAATTCTCAATTTACCGCGATCAGCAGTTGCTCCGTCACTAGAACCAATCAAGTTGGAATATCTATGATCGTCTGAACCTCCAGAACCTCCAGCTCTTGGTGGTTTTAAGTAGGTAAATTTAGTATAAGAAACCGTCACATAATCGGATTGGTTTTTGATGTCTAAATTGCCATCAACTCCATCTCTAAATTCACAGTGGTCAACCCAAACGTTTTGACAATTATCGATGATGGCGTTGTCCCAACCATCAACATCATAAGCTCCAGGTCCTTCAAAAATCAAATTTCGAATGATGATGTTTTTACATCTTTTGATGTTCAAAATTCCAGAGTTGGCTTTGGTTTGATCAGTCGAAACCAATTTTGCCCCACTCGCGCCATAAATAGTTTTTCCGGTTTGATCCTGAAAAGCAATTCTACCCGTTGAAGTGGCTGGGATCGTAATTGTTCCGGTTACTTTGATTACTTTCACAGCCGTATTTTCGATTGCGGCTTTTAATTGAGCGTAATTCGTTACTACAGTTTCTGCAGCACTACCTCCTCCGGTAGTCCCACCGTTTTGTGAAGCCCATCCAGGAACAGCTGTACAATCCCCAACTCTTAAGGTAGAAGCCGTAGTGGTTTTTGCTAACAAATTTGCCTCAGCATTCACCTCGGCATTTGTTTCCGTAACGACCTCATCAGAATTGCAACTTACCCATCCCCAAAAAAGGCTTAGCACAAAAACAGCCTTCATAATTCTTACTTTCATAATACTTTTTTTTAATGTTAATAATAGATTTAAAGCATTACAAAATAAATCACAAAAAAGTTCAAAAAAATTGAACAAGTTCAACAAATGTTATAAAATTTTTAATTTTTATTTTTTTATTGTTTATTATATTGAAGATAATATAATTTTCATATTTTTACGTAATCGATTACACAACCTACTGTTTTTCGATAAAAAGAATCCTTAGACTAATTTAAACTTGAAAAACCCCAAACCATGTACGAATTACTAAGACAGAATATTGAAGCCAAAATCCCACTCACGAACGAAGAATGGGAATTGATTCTCAACAAAGTCGAACCTATTAGCTTAAAGAAAAATGACTTCCTGCAAATACAGGATTCCAATAGTAAATACGAAGGTTTTGTTTTGAAAGGGTCCTTCAAAATTTACACTTTGAAAGAAAACGGAACCGAAAGTATCTTGTTTTTTGCTTTTGACACCGATTGGATTTGTGATGTAGAAAGTTTTTACCATCAAAAACCGGCCAAATACAACATCAAAGCGCTAGAAGACAGCGAAATCTTGGTTATCACCAAAGCCAACAAAATAAAACTGTTTCAAGAAGTTCCGAAATTGATTCAATTTCACACCATAATGATAGAAAAAACCAACATCATTATGCAAGAAAGACTTTTGGATGTCTTGAACAAAACCTCTAAACAGCGCTATATGGAGTTCATCAAAAAATACCCGCACAAAACACAGCAAATCAACAACAAGAACCTGTCTTCTTACTTGGGTGTTTCGCACGAATTCTTGTCGAAAATCAAAAAAACCATATAAACCTTGGCGAAAAAATCACAAAAAAACAGCAACCGATTTATTAATCCGATTGCTGTTTGTTTTATTGTTTATAAATCTTAGTCTTAATTCAAAGGGAAATAAAGACAAGTTTTAGGCTATTCGATCTAGAGTTTATCCAATGTTGATCCTACTCACACAACGAAATACTAGTTGTTAGAGGATGGCTTTTATTTCTTATCTATTTTAGATAGTGCTCTCCATGTAAAACTTTTATGAATTATTTTCCATGTGCCTTGATACTTAAGCAAAAGAAAGTAATCGGTATAAATTCGTTGCCTTTCGGGCATCAAAATTTCTACTTTTGCAATGGCAGCATCATTCTCTATGTCAATGAAAAGAATACGACCTATTCGGTTCGTCTTTTCACCTTCCTTGATATTGCTACTATACTCCTGCCCTTTCCAAACTCTCAAGGTATCTTTTGCGACGGAGTACAAGTTAAAATCGGGATGAAATGCCTTTTTCAACCTTTCTGGCTGACCATTTGCCGTTCCTTCTATATAGTGCTTCAAAGTTTCTTCGATCTGGTTTATTTCCGATTTGTTATATGACGCTTGGGCAAAAGTCGCTCCTTGCAATAGTACCATTACTACTAAATAAGCAATTTTAGTGTACTTCATGTCTTTACATTTTAAAGTTAATTATAGATTTTTTCAAAAAATAAATTCTTAATCCTATCCGAGTTTATATAAAATCCTATAATTTTTTGTTGCTTATCTCGAACAAATCGAATACTACCAAAACTTCTGATATTACTTAAAAACAGATCCACTTGAATAGGCGTAAAGTCAATTACGGGTTGACTTTTACTGCTTGTGCATAAGCCTTTTTCATTTTGAGACACTATGTAAGATGCCTTTAATGCTTTGTTGTAAAATGTGCCTGTGTAGGTACTCATTTCTTTGGCAGATATATTTAGCGGTTTGTAGACTTCAAATACATAGTCATCACTTTTTCCAGAGGTATAAATCATTTTCATTTTTCCATCTTCTTTACGAAATTTTACCATTACAACATCATCACTTTCGAGTATCATCTGGAAAACATTTTCTGACAAAGGCAACAATTTACTTTCGCTACTAGTACCAATACTTTGATAGTATAAAGCATCATTCTTTACATATACCCTTCGAGCTGACGCTCTATCATTGTCCCAATAATAACCACTGTAGCTTTCTAATTGCTGGGGTGACATTTTTATACTTTTAACTTTAGTAAAATCAATGTTTTCTGGTTCTGGAAAATCAATTCCCAACACTTCCTGTGCCATTTGCATAGCAAGACTACCGTTATATCTGATGTTGTTTCCGAGCACAAATGCCGTAACTTTTTGGTTAGGAAATATGAAAATATTACTAGCATAACCGCCCTCTAAACCAAAAGTCCAATTTTTTGGCAAACCTCGTTCTGAGTGCTCATACTGTTGTCCATAAATTAGTCTTCCAGATGTTGGTTTAAAAGTTGTTTTTCCATCATTTAATGTAACTGGAGACCTTAGCTTTTCTATCATCTTTTTGCTACCGACCTTTGGATTCTCAAAATTGAGATACCAACGGCACATATCCGCCGCAGAAGTATAAAGATTGGTTGTTCCAACAATAGAATAGTTGATTGGATTATATTTAAATCCGTTTTTACTACTTTGATACGAAATAGCTATGTTGGGAATAAACTTTTCATGGTCATCTAGAAACAAAGTATTGTTCATTTTCAAAGGTTGAAAAATATGTTCTTGAGAAAACTCTGCAAGTGTTTGACCTGTAACTTGTTTTATTATTTCAGCTAATAAAATAAAACCAGAACTAGTCTGTGAAAACTTTGTCCCTGGTACATAATCCAATTCTTTTTGTGAGAAAATTAAATCCAAAGCATCATTTTGTGTAAAGACATCCTTCTCTCTCCAACCAGCAATTTCTTTTAAAGACATAAAGTCGTGCAAGCCGCTAGACTGACTTAATAAATGTTTGATGGTAATTGTATGTCCGAAATTATTTAATTGCGGTATGTATTTACGCACATCATCTGCTAATGACAGCTTTCCTTGGTCTTCCAAAAGGAGTATTGCAAAAGCAGTAAATTGCTTAGCCATAGCACCAATTTGAAATTGCGTATCTTCATTAATCGGGATTTCGTGGTTTAGATCAGCACTCCCAAACCCTTTTAGATAGACAATTTTTCCGTCTTTTAGAAGACCACCCGCTACACCCAATTTATTTGGCATATTGTCCCATTCCGAAAACACTTTATCGATTTTTTTTAATGTTACTTCTGGAATTAAAAATTTATTTTTTTTAATAAGTTTGATGATTTCATAAGTCATTTTTGATGCTGAACTGGGGTCTTGCCCAGTTACAAATCGTCCATCGACCACATAAAAACTTTCGCCCAAATTATCAGCATATACAAAATTGCCTTCATTGTTTTTTATGGCTTGATCCATAGCAAAAGGAAACGTTTTGTAATACTCCTCTGCTTTATCCTCAAATTTATCCGCGAAGCCTGTTATTTTTTTGCCACTATAAAGGGATTTTCCATTATCGTCTTTTAGATATGCTAAGCCTGCAGTACCGTGGCAAATCGCTGAAACAACACCGTTATCGTTGAAAATTTGTCTTGCAAGATTTTGAATATCAATATTTTCTGCTATACCAAACATAGCAGCACCACCACCTCCATATAAAATAGCACTATAATTTTGGGGAATAACATCAAGAGGCTTCAAGGTGTTTTTGAGTTTATTCATAAAAAAACTGTTGTAAAGGTATTTTTTATGAATGCTATCCGACGCATTAATATACCCGATTGGAACAGCTCCACCCTTAGGACTTACAAAATCTACAGTATAACCTTCCCTGGTAAAAATATCATAGGGTACTACCATCTCACCAAAATGGTTAGACGTTTTAATTTTGGATGTTCCGTAGTAATCTTGGTTCGAAACGACAAATAGGATTTTATTTTGTGAAAAAACCAATGTAGGGGACAAGCAAAAACAAGTGCTTATCAAAAAAAATAACCTTAATTTAAAAATTGTTCTGTACATATTTTGCATTGTTTTAATTTTTAATAATCTGTGCAAATATGTAGCGATAAAAAGGTTTAGAAGTTTTATTTTATGGTTTTGGAGTTCGAGTTTATAAAACCGAACTCATTCTGAAAGCCTCTTTGGTATTCGGTGGGAGTTTGACCTGTTATTTTTTTAAAGGTTGTAAAAAAAGTTGATTTTGAATTAAAGCCGCAATCATAGCCTAAACCTTCCATTGTATAATTGGTCTTAGTCTGAAGCAAAGATTTTGCTTTTTCAATTCTGAATTCGTTGATAAAAACGTTGAAAGACTTATTTAATTTTTCATTTAGATATTGTGACAATTGGTGTTTGTTAATCTTAACTTCTTTTGCCGTATCATCCAAGGTAAGATTTGGGTTAAGAAAGAGTTCTTTTTCAGCAATAAAAAGTATTTTTTGTTGTATGGCCTCAATTGTTACAGCGTCAAGCTCCTTGTTTTGGTACCTTTCTTTTTCCTGAAAAAAAGTAGATGCGTGTTTATTCTTGAAAACATAAAGCAAAATAATTAGATAGAGAATGAATGTAAACGATAAAGCTCCAACAATATATGAGGTATATGTTGCTGTAGAATAAGCCAAACAAATAAACGCAACGCCAAAATAGATACTTAATATCCAAACATCCATCTTGGATAAGCTCTGTTTCTTTTTGAATTTATAAAAAACAGGCCAAATATATTTTATAGAAATAAGAATATAAACAAACCATTGAATGTAGATGCTTTTTACAATCCACTTACTCCAAATCGCTTGATGTTCAACATATGGATAGGACAATCCCAAAACGATAGTTCCTATTAAGTAAGGAAAAACATGAATAGTCCAACTTGTTTTTTCAGTATCCAACTGAGATCTTAGATATAAATAAAGAAAAGGACCAATCAATATACAAGCAGAAAGTCCAATCTGAATAAAAGTGTTTGATAGTTGGGGATTAAAATAGAAAAATACAGACTTAATTATTCTTATACTTAACGTCAAAAGCAAAAATACCAAGAAGTAATTTGAAAATTTTCTCTTGTTAGCATTAATAGCAAAATAAACTGAAAGTATAAAACCATTAAATGCACCTAATGCACTGAAAAAAAAGAGCATTTGATTGTTCATATATTTTAGATATTGCCAATGTTACGAACTGGTGGATTAAAGTATCTAGCGCAACACTTGTAATTATTATTAACTATTCAAATTTACTAATTTTCGTATAGTATGCATTAATTCAGTTACGCAAAGTATTCTGATATATCAAAAAATGTCGTGCTGCACTACGCATTCTATGATAGATTTATTTATTACTAAGAACACTTTGTGGAGCGGGGAAATTATTGAAGCGTTTTAAAAAGTCTATTCTGTTAACAACCACAATAGTAACTTAATACTATTTTACCTTTCAGTTCTTTAATTTCAAGATAACAGCCTGCATCGCCATCTTCTTTGGGTTGATAATTTGTTTTTGTTTTATTCCACTCACTGAAATCATTTTTAAAAAACCATTCAACGAATTTAACCACCTCGTTTTTGGAATAATTCGGAAAAATGATTTCTACTTCTGAGCCTGCCTCAGAACAGGAATTACTTTTCATTTTTATTCCCGTTCTAAATTCATATTCGCTTGCACAAACATCTTTTGAGTCAGTATATCTTTTCAAGATTTTCTCCGTTTTTTTGCCAATGTATTTTGTGAAATACTTTTCTTCGAAATCAGAAAAGTATTTGGCTTTCTCGATAAAAGCCTTTGTAGGAACTGGTAATTTATTTGTTTGTCCTAACAAGGATAAACTACTAAATGAAAGAAGTAAGGATATGAATATTAGTTTTTTCACGGATTAATGCTACTGTTTTTTTTGTCTTATTAACTGAGTTTATTACAAAATTAGCAATTGGCAGATATGGCTTTTAATGAAGGTTATTTAGGTCAATGTATATGGTTTACATTTTTCAAATACTTCTTCAAGTGCGTTCAATACTTCATTTAAAGCTAGTGTTTCATTGCGAAATACCACCGTATTATCAAATGAATTATATCCTCTATGGGTATTACTAAGCATTCTTCCTGAAAATAAAGGATTCATCGCTAAGTCAATATAAACAACTTGTTGGTTTATATTAAAGTATTCTTCAATCCTTTCATCATAATGTTCAAAATGATTACGAAATTTACGATCAAACAGAATATTTCCTTGTTCTATTTCGAGAATTTTCTGCAATCTTTCTCCACGAGATTTATATTTCTTATTAGGCGGCAAAAGTATCTTAGAAACGTTAGCAGCAGCTACAAGAATAGATTGAATTGAGCACCATACTTCAACGTTGTCTAAATTTTGATGAGTCGCTTTTAAACGTTCATTAGCTTTTCTTGCAATTTTTACTTGGAGTACAATTTCTCCTAAAAATACCATATCCTGGAGTCCTTTCATATTTCTTCTATTTATTTGATCTCTTTTTGAAAATAACTAATTACGCAAAGTATCTGACGAATCAAAAAAATAGCGTGCTATGCGAATATATCTGACTTAGGGGCTCTAATAACAAATCTATTTATTGTTTAAAACACTTTGCGGAGCTGGGGTCAGAGACATTCGCGCAGCCTTAACGACAAATTTATCTTTTACTAAGAACACTTTGTAGAGCGGGCGTTTTGTAATAATTCGATTAGTTCTTCAAGGTTTTTATTTTGCATTTTTACAACTGATTCAATTTTCGAATCTCCATTCGAAATTACAAGAATTCCTTTATTGTCATCTTCATATCCAATCGGTTTTATTGAATACATAATTAAATCTTTATCAAGAGTTCTTTTCCCATCTTTAAACCAACGATAGTCAGCGACATATTCTATTTGGTCATCATTAAATTGTATTATTTCTTCACCAAAGCTATTCCACAAACTGACGCGTAACATAAAAAAACCTATAAATGAAAACACTTCAAATGCTAAAATCCCTCCAAACTTTATTCCGTTTCCCTCAATAATATTCAAAACTATTCCGAATAGAGGAAGTACAAAGCAAAGAAATGTAATTATAAATAAAATGAGACGAACTAAAATAGGTAATTTTGCAACTTTAAGTTTTAATTGTTTTTCTTCAAACGAAAATTGATTCATAAGTTGTATTTTTTAATATAATGTGATTAAAATGAAAGCTAACGTTCTGGAACTACAACGGGAGACTTTAAAACATATACGTTTTACAAAACGATTTAAAATGGCTCGAAGTCAGAGACATTCGCGCAGCTTTAACGACAAATTTATCTTTTACCAAGAACACTTTGCAGAGCGGGGGGTTTAATACTCAATCAGTTCTTAACTATATTTGAAAAAAGGGTTCAACTTTAATTAAAAAGTCAAACCCCTATATTTTTAAACTTACACACTTTTTAGGATAGTGTCTTAATAAATTAAATACTGTTGCATTTATATGTTGAATCCACCAAATCAATTAAATCACTAAAGGAAAATTTCATATTACGCAGGATTAATTTTTATTACAGAAACATCGATTATTTTTATTTTTGGATTGTCAACTTCTTCCAGATCTACAAAATTTTCAATAATTGTCTTACTAGTATTTTCATCTATAATTAATTTCAACTTTTTTGTCCTTGTGTCAATTACTTTATATAAAGTTTCGCTCATTTCTATTCTACATACATCACCAATTTCTAACATATCGTTGTTTTTAAATTAAGGTTTCTGATAGTATTGCTTCTAACGGTCGGGTATTTGCTAAGAAGCGGTTTAAAATGCACTTTCTTTAGATTAAGCAACAAAGTTATTAAAAACCCCTAAAGTTTGGTTAAGCACTGAACCCGCTTTTTTGCAAATACCTTGTTACAAGCTGGCCTTCTTTTCAACAAATAGTTGAATCGTGTACTTACCAACGGTGTCGGTGTCTGCAATACAAGTGATTTTTATCGGCTGTTGGGTTTCTTGTTTTCAGAATGGAAGCAAATTATGCAAAATTCAATTTAGTTCCATAATTGTGAAGATGCTCCATAGCGATGCTAATATATTCTTTGGTTACTAAATTTTTCTTTCTTTCATTCCAGTCTTGAATTTTTTCAAATAATTGGTCTTCTGTCAACTTTGGATTTTCACTTATTAGGAAATGAGTCGAAGACAGAATCTCCAATGAAAGGGTTGTTTCAAATCCATCAATAATGGAAAATACACTTTCCAATCTTTGCTTTTGGTCTAAACTTATATTATTATTTATATATTTTTCAACCTCATCATATATTTTATAATTCAATTGCAATGGTTCAAATGCTCTTGCATTCATTTGTTCCATCCCTGTTAAATACTTGCCATTTAAAGCGTATAAAACTTTTTCTATAGCCTGTGCATATGGGCCGTATTTATATGGGACGAATTGTAGACGCATCTGCTCTCCACTTTTTTGTAGAAAATAAGCAAGTTTGTTTGCTGAAAAAATGGTTGCCACTTCTCCCAACTTTTCATATTTGAATAGAGCGTAGAGTAACATTGCTCTTGCGGGAGTTAAACCAACTTCTTTTTTTACAGCTTCTTTCTGAAGGATTTCTTTTACTGCGTCATTGGGTTCATATATTTGAATAATAACATTGGAAAACTGTCCTAAATATTTATCCATCATTGGTTTTACCTTTTCCCATTTCAATCCTCCATTTCCACAACCTAATGGTGGAATAGCAATACTCTTAATATTATACTCCTCAATTACCATTGCTAAGTCCTTTAATCCTTCTTCAATGTAGCTGTATTGAGACTTTTTAAACCATTCTGTTTTAGTTGGAAAATTGATGATTAGTTTTTCACCATTTAAAGTATTCTCTTTAACAACTAACATTTTACCAACTTGCATTTCACCCTTTTTACAGGCATTTGCATAGATTTTAAAATTCATAGGAAAACGTTCTTTAAATTGCAATGCAATTCCTTTCCCCATAACACCAACTGTGTTTACAGTGTTTACTAAAGCTTCCGTGTCAGCTTCAAGCATATTTCCTGTTATATATTTCATAAGAAATAAAAATTTGTTTTTATTTTAACGTCAATTGTTAATTCTTGGGCTTTAATTATTTTCTCAACTTGCTCTTTAATTGTTTCGTTAAGCACTGCAATCACTTTAATATAATTAACTGGCACATGGTCTTTCACCAAAAATTCTGCATGTTTTTTTCTTACTCTGTCTTCATCTCCATCAGCATTTTCATCACGAAAATCAGTTGTTTTTATTGACCGCCAATCTACATTATTCTCAATATCATTTAATTTTTTAAAGAATTTAGATATTGCTTTAGCTGCATTGCCGTTTGTATAACACCATTGAAAATCATCAGTAGCTAATTCACTCAATTTACAACAAAGGTAAATAATGTCTTTTTGCGGGCTAGCAGGAACGCCATGACCTGTTTTTATATTATAAAGCATCGGTGTTCGTACAGAAAAGTAAAAAGGAACATAATCATTCACTACGGTATCAGGATAGCATTTTACAATCCGAGTGTCTCTTTGAGTTATGATTTCCTGACTGCCAATAGTCACAAATCCACTGTCCTTCTTGCCTGCGTTTTTACAATGCAAGCCATCACGAAGAAGATATTCCAGATTTTGAACTGGAACAATTCTAAAGACCCATATTTTATCGATATCAACTGGCATTTTACATTACAATTTTACGAATTTATTTTAAATTTTAATTTAGTATTTCTATGTCTCTGTTAGATAACTGTCAAGATTAGCGTTTAAGTTTAAAGTCGTTTGTTAGTTGTTGGTCGTCGGTTAGAATTGCTTGTAACGTCTTGGCATTACAGCGGGTTTGGTACTAAATTAAGCTCTATTTTCGGATTTGCCAAATCTTCCAAATATAATACTAATTTAAAATTAAGCCTAATACCCAAATTGCTTGTAGCGTGTGTTGTGCACAGTTATTTTTGCGATTTTTTTGTTAGCAATGTTTTCATGCTTTCTGTAAATTTTTTTGACGTTTCTTTACTTAAGATAATTTGATTTATTAGAAAGGTTAAAATATCTTTTACATGACTTGCATTTTCTAAACAACTTTCATCAGATTCAGCATGAAGACCTTCACTTAATTGACTATGTAGGACACCTAAAGGATTCATGCCATTTGGGCGCAAAATAGTAGGCAATAAATCTTTAATCAGTTCAATTTTTTCTTGAGTTACTCTAGTTTTTTTAGTGTCTTCTAGTGCTTTTTGATATTTGTCTTTGTTTTCTTCATCTATTAATTCTGAAATAGATTCTAATAACTCATCTATAATATCTTCCGTTATTCTTCTGTAATAAGCAAATGCTCCTATTCCATATCCTTGAGATTCACAAACTAATCCTTTCTTAAATGTTTTTGCGTGCTTGCCAAGAGTTTTTTCTATATTCTTGTCAATTTTAATTTCCCATTGAGGATATTGACCAAATTTATATATGAAATTACGTTCTGGGCTTATATAAATATTGAATTCTCGAATGAAATCTTTGCAAGATTCACATTCATAAAGCAAATCAATTTTTTTATTGTCAGTTGGAACATTGCTATAACCATATCTTTCTTCAAATTCGTTTGACATATTAAACGTCTGCAATGAATTGCAATTATTACAATGCATATTTATCGGCGCTTTTGAAAGATAGTCCATTGTTCCTGGAACTTCCATTTGGAATTTTCTAAATAATGGGTAATTTTCTAAAAAATCTTTATTAGGCATATCGGTTTTCTTATAATTGTGCACAACGTTCCCGCGCTACACGCAGGCTGGGATTAAAGATGCGTATTCTTTCGGTTAAAAACAAATGTATCAAGCACAAACTATCTTCAAATTAAGCCAATTGCCCAGCTTGCTTGTAGCGTGTGTTGGGCAACGTTTATTCTCCTGGTTCTGATGAAGAAAGTGAAAAAATATACCACCTATTCTTTCGCTTAACCATTTCCATTTTCACATCTAAATTTTCTACTTCGTACTCAACAGTTGCATACATTCCGTCATTTGCAATTGTTTTCGGATTCTTGGCATTTTTAAAAAGAGTTAGAAAATTTTGCTTTGTCATTTCGCTACAATCTTGATTTTCGGCGTAATCTGATTTGTATTTTGAACTTAACTTACATAGACAAAGTGACTCAATATCTCCTTTTTCCTGTGGATCACAAAGACTGTAAAGTATGTCAAAATTTTTATTTTTTGCAGAATATATTATTGCCTCAACAATTTGTTCAGGATTCGCATAATTAAATTCAGGTGCTTTTTTCTGAATAGATTCTATATCTTTGTTAGGCTCAATTTTGGTTTGTCCATTTTCTTTTTTTTCTATTTCAAGTTCACGTTTAGTAAGCTCTAATTCTTTTTCTAAAAGTTTTCTTTCCTTTTCTGATGATGTTTCATTTTTACAACTAATAAGCACTAAAAATAGAATTGATAAGATTATTTTAAATTTCATTTGATTAAATTATAATTTATGTCGTCGTTTTTTTAAATGTTGCCCAACTTGCATATATACGAAACAAACCTTCGATTAGATAACCATAATCAGTTGGATGAGCAAAGCTTTATTTCACTTAATTGTTTCCCAAATATATTTCTTTTTCCTCAAAAAATATAAAATTTTTCTGTAAGAATGCAATCTGCAAAATCTCAAATTCAAAAATCAAATTCAAAAATCAAATTCAAATTCCAAATCCCAAATCCCAAATCCTAAATCTCAAATCCCAAATCCCAAATTCCAAATCCCAAATTCCAAATCCTAAATTCCAAATCCTAAATCCTAAATCCCAAATCTCAAATCCTAAATCCCAAATCTCAACTTCTAACTTCGCATAAGGGATAGGAATGGCATCCTTTGCTGGCGATTCTTTTAGCCAGCAAAGATATAATGGATAGCCCGACCCCGAGGAGCAGGGTGGTGTGGTTTGGTAGGGTTGTGTGCTCGGGGGTATGCCCAAAACAGAAAAAAATGTGCAATTACCAGCCTTGGGTGAGGCCGTTTTTTACGACTTCTTCGTAGCGTTCTTTGTCAAAACGGTACAAGTTGGGCGCCTTGTGTGCGACGTTGCTTTTCTTTTCGTCGAGTTTGATGAGGATGCCTATGGCCGTGATTTTTCGGAGGAAATTGCGGCGGTCGAGCTGGCGTCCTAGTATGGTTTCGTAGAGTTTTTGCAACTCGGGTATGGTGAATTTTTCGGGCAGCAGGTTGTAGCCTACGGGCATCAAATTGAGCTCGGTTCGGAGCGTGGCCAAGGCGGCGTCTAGGATTTCGCGGTGGTCCAAAATGAGTTCGGGTACGGCGCTGTGGTCAATCCATTCTACGACTTCTTGATTGCCCTCGGGTTGTGGCACGGTTTGCGAGAAATCGACCAAGGCGTAATAACCCACGGTGACAAATCGGTTCAAATACCATTGTGCGGCTTCAGGGCTTAGCCCATAAAATTGCACGACTTTTTGACTAAAATCGGACTGGTTGCGTTTCACTTTTCCGAAGGTGGCAAACTGGCGCAGGAAGATGCCTTTGACTCCCGTTCGTCCGTACAAAATAGAGACTGCAGCTTGGTCCAAATCTTCGTCTACGGGAACAAAACCGCCAGGCAACGCCCATTGGTCGGTGTATTTGGTCTTGTTCAAGAGCACTTTGAGTTGGTTGTTATGAAAACCAAAAATGACACAATCTATGGATAGTCCAGGTTGGAATTGGTCTTTATTCTCGAGTATTTTCAGTAACATCTGCATCTTCTTTAAATTAATACGCCGCTATTGTGAGCGCAATTTATTTTTTTTTGAGAAACAAAGCGGTAAATTTCTATTCAAGCCAAGTATTCCCTTTTAAAATTTCCGCCACAAATTACACGAATGCACACTAATTCATAACTGTTGGGTGAAAGTGAAACAAAATAAAAAAATAACCACACTTCGATGCCTCAGTGCAGGCTAGAATCATAGATAAAATTTTGTAGAAGAAAATAACAGAAATAGCACTATTTCTCACATAGGAATGGCTATGTGAATAGTAAAACGTCTATTTCTTTCTTTCAAAAACTATAAATTCTATGAAACTCCTATGTGGTGAAAAAATTAAAAGGACTTAGTGACAGTGCTTTAACCAAATAAATTCTCATATAGATTTTTTTGAAATAACTTCCTAATCCTTAAAATTTTACGTACATAAAACTATATTTCACTAAAAAAGAGGCTTTTTTTTGAGCGAAATGTTTTTTTAATCAAAAATAAATGTACATTGCGTCAAAATAACACATTACTATTTCACTATAAAACAAACTCTTACCGTTATGAAATCGCTATCAAAAACAGTTTGTTGCAAACAAACACCGATAAATAAAAAGCGATACCATATATGACCACTAACAAATAAATTTTACATATATGAAAAAAAGATATGTTTTGGGTTGCTTCTTTTTTGCCGTGCTCTCAGTGAGTGCGCAAACGACCGATTATCGTGAGAAAGCCAAGAAAATAGTGGCACAAATGACGCTTGAAGAAAAGGCTTCGTTGTGTTCGGGTGCAACCGCTTGGTCTACGCAGGCGATTCCAAGATTGGGCGTTCCGTCGATTTTTATGACCGATGGGCCACACGGTTTGCGCAAAGCAGAAGGTTTTGATTTCACGAATAGTGTTCCTGCGACTTGTTTTCCAACAGCCTCAGGTTTGGCTTCGTCGTGGAATAAAGAATTAGTAAAACGAGTGGGCGAAGCCTTAGCTACCGAATCACAAGCCAATGACGTACAGATTTTGTTGGGTCCTGGCATCAATATGAAACGTTCTCCGCTTGGTGGACGCAACTTCGAATATTTCTCTGAAGACCCCGTTTTGTCTGGAAAAATTGCCGCTGCTTTTATCAACGGCGTGCAAAGCAAAGGCGTGGGAACTTCATTAAAACATTTTGCCGCCAACAACCAAGAATTTGAACGTATGTCGAATAGTTCGATGGTGGACGAACGCACGCTGAGTGAAATCTATTTTCCTGCTTTTGAAATTGCGGTAAAAGAAGCCCAACCTTGGACGGTAATGTGTTCGTACAACAAACTAAATGGAGTCTATGCCTCAGAAAACGAATATCTACTGACCGAAGTTTTGAAGAAAAAATGGGGCTTTCAAGGTTTTGTAGTGTCGGATTGGGGCGCTGTCAACGACCGACCTTTGGGCGTAGCCGCAGGTTTGAACTTAGAAATGCCCGCCAGTGGAGGCTTTAACAATAAAAAAATTGTAGACGCGGTTAGAAAAGGCACTTTATCCGAATCGAAATTGGATGAAATTGTCATCGAAACCCTGGCCATCACACTAAAAGCCAAAGACAGTCACCAACAAGGTATCATTGTCGATAAAGCACTACATCATACTTTGGCAAGAGAAGCCAGTGCAGAATCGATTGTGCTTCTAAAAAATAGTAATGGCATTTTGCCCCTAAAAGCTTCTGCCAAAAAAGTAGCAATCATTGGCTCTTTTGCCAAAAAACCACGTTATCAAGGCGCGGGAAGTTCGCAAGTAAAACCTACGCAGGTAGAAAATGCTTTCGATGAATTGCAAAAATTAGCAAAAGGCACTACTTTCAGTTATGCCGAAGGTTATACCTCAGCGGGAGACACTAACGCTACTTTGCTTAACGAAGCCGTAAAAAATGCCAAAGGAGCAGAAACTGTTCTTCTGTTTGCAGGCCTTCCAGACGTGTACGAATCCGAAGGTTATGACAGAGCCAATATGGATTTGCCCGCAGGTCACAATCAATTGATTGAAGCCATAGCGAAAGTAAACAAAAACGTGGTGGTTATATTGTTGAATGGTTCGGCGGTAAGCACTCCGTGGAAAAAAGAAGTCGCTGCCATTGTAGAAGCCTATTTAGGCGGACAAGCTGGAGGTGGCGCCATAGCCGATGTGCTTACGGGCAAAGTGAATCCTTCTGGAAAATTATCTGAGACCTTCCCGATGCGTTTAGAAGATACACCAACGGCTATCGATTTTCCGTCAAAAGATGGTGTTGCGAATTACGGTGAAGGCATTTTCATTGGCTACCGCTATTATGACAAAAAGAAAATCGAACCTAATTTTCCTTTCGGATTTGGATTGAGTTATACCACTTTTAGCTATTCGGATATCAAAGCTAATATGACTTCTGCCAAAGATTCGGATGCGATTACTATCTCTGTAAAAGTAAAAAACACTGGAAAAGTAGCTGGAAAGGAAGTAGTACAATTGTATGTTCACGAAAAAGATGCCGCACTGAGTCGTCCTGAAAACGAATTGAAGCATTTCGAAAAAATAGCCTTGGCACCTGGAGAAGAAAAAACGGTACAGTTTCAATTGACCTCACGCGATTTTGCTTACTACAGCACAGTTGCTCACGACTGGATAGTGAAATCGGGTCAATTTGATATTCGTGTGGGAAGCTCTTCTAGAGATTTGCCTTTGCAACAAACATTGGACATTCAGTCCACCAAAATCCTTACGCCTGTTTTTACCCGCAACTCCTTGTTGAAAGAGTTCAAACAAACCAAAAACAGTGCAGTAATCTACGAGGCCTTGACGCGAAGCTTTACGGGTAGCACTAAAAAAGCGGAAACAGAGGAAGAGAAAAAAGCCGAAGCCTTTATGATTGCAATGCTTGCCGATATGCCTATCAATAAATTCCTCTTGCTCTCTGGTGGAAAATTTACCGAAGAACAGTTACAAGCCTTGTTGCAAGCGGCTAATGCTAAATAGAAATTTAATTTTATCTATAAAACACTGAGTTAATTGCTATAAAATAAATGTATAACCACATAGAATCATAGAACTATGCTAATGCTACAAAGAAAAAATAGAAATAGCACTATTTCCCACATAGCATAACTATATGAAAAGTAAAACGTCTATTTTATTTTTAAAAGCTATAAATTCTATGCCTCTATGTGGTGGAAAATAATTTCATAGAACAGTTTTCTATAAATTTTGGTTGTTATAAATGTTGTTTCAATTGAGGCTGTTTTGAGCGACAGCCTCATTTTTTAAAATCTTTGCCAATGCAAAATCCAACACTACCTACAAAAAAACATTACGCCATTTTAGATGGTTTGCGAGGAGTGGCTGCTATTATGGTGGTCGCTTTTCATATTATGGAGGCACACGCCACGAGTCGGTTTGACCAAGTAATCAATCACGGATATTTGGCGGTCGATTTTTTCTTTTTGCTTTCGGGCTTTGTGATTAGTTATGCTTATGATGACCGCTGGAGCAAAATGTCTGTAGGCGATTTTTTCAAAATCAGACTCATTCGATTACAACCAATGGTTATTATGGGAATGATTGTGGGCGCCTTGTGTTTCTATTTTCAGGATTCGGTTTTGTGGCCCAACATTCACCAAGTGCCGCTTTGGAAAATGCTGCTCATTATGGTCATTGGCTTTACATTGATTCCAGTGCCCACTTCAATGGATATTCGAGGATGGCAAGAAATGCATCCGCTAGATGGTCCAGGTTGGTCGCTGTTCTTTGAATATATTGGTAATATCTTATATGCCTTGTTCGTGAGAAAATTTTCGAATACCGCCTTGGCTGTACTTGTTTTTCTTTCAGGTTGTTTTTTGATTCATCTAACCTTGACCAGTCCCAACGGAGATGTAATCGGTGGTTGGTCATTGGTTCCTGAGCAACTTCACATTGGCTTTGCCCGACTTCTTTTTCCGTTTTTTGGTGGATTGTTATTGCATCGAATCGTGAGACTTACAACAATCAAAAATGCCTTTCTGTGGTCGAGTTTGTTGCTTGTCGTTGTTTTGGCGATGCCAAGAATTGGTGACAGCACGACTGTTTGGCAAAACGGATTATACGATTCGTTGAGCATCATTATTCTTTTTCCGCTCATCGTTTATATTGGCGCCAGCGGAACGATAGAAGGAAAAAATGCCTCTAGGGTTTGTCAATTTTTGGGAGATATCTCCTATCCTATTTACATCACGCATTATCCTTTAATTTATATCTACACGGCTTGGGTTGCCAATGGAAAAATCCCGTTTCAAGAAGCATTACCAATGAGTATTTTGACCGTAGTAAGCGCAATTGTTTTGGCCTATGCTTGTTTGAAATGGTATGACGAACCCGTTAGAAATTGGCTTAAAAAGAAAGTTCTTAAGTGATTAGTAATTAGTAATTAGTGATTAGTGATTAGTGATTAGTAATTAGTGATTAGCAGTTATTGAATAGCAGTTAGCTAGTAATTGGTGAATAGAAAACATTAATAAGTCGAAAAATTAGGAAGCAATAAAACCATCGAAGGGAAAATTGCGTATATCAGAAGATACGTCCCTAAAAAACAAAAGTAACACCTCAACAACATATCGACCATTGGCTAATAAAAAACTCGGATAAATACCACACCCCCAAACATCTTTCGCAACGAAAGCAAAACGATTTTTTTATTGTTAAAAGCCAATGGTTAACTTACCAAAAGAGCGATACTCTCACACAGAAAGTATCGCTCTTAGTTTTTATCAAAAATCTTAATGGTCTATTTAACTTGGACGCTTACCGAATTTACAATTTCTTTTGAGGAAGTTCCTAAATGAAAAATAAACTCTCCCGGTTCTACTCTCCAGTTGGCATTTTTTTCATCATAAAAAGCCAAATCTTTCACCTTAACTTTAAGCGAAACTTCTTTTTTTTCGCCCGCTTTCAACACTACTTTTTCAAAAGCTTTTAATTCTTTTTGAGGTCTAAGCACCGAACAAACGGGCTGACTAGCATACAACTGAAGTACTTCTGCTCCTTCAAGTTGTCCTGTGTTTTTGATGGTACATTTTAGCGTTACCGTATCGTTTACATCAAAGGTTTTTTTATCTGTTGCCACATTGGAAATTGCAAATGAAGTATACGACAATCCAAAACCGAAAGGATAAAGTGGTTCAATTTTCTTAGTATCATACCATCTGTAGCCAACTAAAATATCTTCTTCATAATTTACTTTTAAATCTCTTCCCGGATAATTTCCTAAAGCAACATCTGGTGATTGTTGTAAACTTACTGGCAAAGTGATGGGTAATTTTCCTGAAGGATATTGCTTTCCGCTCAACACATCCATCACAGCATTTCCAGCTTCCATTCCGCCGTACCACGCCCAAACAATTGAAGGAACACGTGTTTGAATTCCGGACAATTCCAAAGGAGAACCCGCAATAATTACCACAATGGTTTTCGGATTGGCTTTGGTTACTTCTTGAATTAAAGTTTCTTGTCCGTAAGGCAAACGCATATGAATTCTATCAAACGACTCCGAATCGAAATCGTGATTTAATCCTGCAAAAACAATCGCCACATCGGATTTTTTGGCTTGAGCCACTGCTTCATCGATTAATTTCCAATCGACAAAATCAGAATTCAATTGTCCTTTGTTGCTCCCTTCTCCTGGTGAAGATTGCTTATTGTAGCCTTGCGCATAATTAATTTGCAATTGGTTTCCGTACTTATTGGTAATCGCTTCCAATGGAGTGATTTCATATAAAGGCTTAATCTCGGAACTCAATCCGCCGCTACAGTGTTTTCTGGTTGCATTATCTCCAATAACCGCCACCGATTTCAAAGCATTCATTGGCAAAGGCAACAGTTGGTTTTCGTTCTTTAATAAAACTATAGATTCCACTGCCGATTGATACGCTAGCGCTTGGTGTTCCTTGGTATTCACACTGCCTTTGATTCTGGTTTTGGGATCTAAAACTTTCGTTTTAATCATCACTCGCAACACATTGGCTACTTTTTCATCTACTACGCTTTCTTTTACTTTTCCCTCTTGCACCGCTTTAATCAAAGGATCCGCAAAATACCATTCGTTATAATTGGTTTTATTAGTTCCCATTTCTAAATCCAATCCAGCCAAAGCCGCATTGACTGTACTGTGAGTTGCATCCCAATCCGACATATAAACGCCTTTGAATTGGTATAAATCGCGCAAAATAGTTCGTCCCAACAACATATTCTCCGTGCAATAATCACCTCTAAATTTATTGTAAGCGCCCATCACGGTTAACACTTTTGCGTCCATAACTGCAGCTTTAAAACCCGGCAAATAAATTTCGTGCAAAGCCCTGTCGCTCATCGTTACATCAATCACAAATCGATTGTCTTCTTGATTATTCGCCGCAAAATGTTTTACACTAGCCGCCACATCTTTGGTTTGCAAAGCTTTAATATAGCTAACCGTCAATTGAGAAATTAGAAAAGGATCTTCACTTAAATATTCAAAATTTCTTCCACATAAAGGACTTCTGATGATATTAATACCAGGTCCTAAGAGTACGTCTTTTTTTCTAAATCGGGCTTCTTCTCCCAAAACATAACCTCGTTGGGCAGTCAAATCTAAATTCCAAGTGGCGGCCATAGCAGTACCGGGAGGAAAACAAGTAACCGCATCATCTTTCCAACCAGCATATTGCCAATTGTGTCGGTTCATTTCGGCACGCACACCGTGGGGTCCATCAGACAAAGCCCATTCTGGTATGCCCAATCGTTTAATATCGGAAACATAAAACTTAGAATTACCGTGCAATAAACTCACTTTTTCTTGGAGCGTCATTTTTTTTACTAATGACTGAATTCGTTTTTCAGTTGTGGCCTCATTTTGGGAAAACGAAAGCAACCCAATTAATAAAACAAATAATAGCAATATCTTCTTCATAGCATTGATGTTAAAATTTAGCATTAGTTAAAATGAAGGTCACAAGCGCCAATAAAAACACCGTAACTTTCTGTATTACAATATAATGAAATTTAATCATGATACTCTATTTCGATTAGACTAATTGTGTTGTATTTCTGGGTGATAGTTATCTTTCTTGTTAAGATTTACAATGGCTTTGGCAAATTCTTTTCCCAAATCTATATATCCCTCGCTTTTATAATGGTATTTATCTGAATAAAGATACTTGGAGGTGCTTCGTACAATACGCACGTTGGGTTCGGTAAGGGCAAATTTTTCTTGTCCGTATTGAACTAATTCCCCAAAACCCCAAACTTTCCCATCGGGATCATCTCCAGAATCGGATATTTTTCCGATGACAATTGGTAAGTCATTGTTTCTAAAAGCGGCTCGAATGAGTGGCATCAATCGTTTCAAATTGTCATAATAGTTATTCGCAATTTGTTCTGTTTTATCGGCATCACTTTCGCCTTGCATCCAAAGAATTCCGCTAGGCACCAACACGTCTTCAACACCATCGCCATTGATATCCTTCACAGCCATAGCGGCTTGCACTGTTTTTAAAAAATAATCGTATTGATTTTTTACTCTTCTAAAATCAGGCTCCCAAGATCCAAAAAAATTATTTCCGCTACTATCAATTGCTGAACCGTTTCGGGCATATTTTATAATGGCAATCTTTTGATTGGGATATTCCTCTTGTAATTTTTGAACAAAAGAAAGTTCAACCCCAAATCGGTCAGAAAGTGTATTGCTTTTGCCATCCGAAGCAAAACCCGTTCCGTGGCCAGGTTGCAAAACGGCCCACTTTCCTAAACCGCCATTGGCATCATTATCCCCAACTGGATTGCCTTGATATATAAATGCATTTTTACTTTTTTTGCGTAAGGCTTCTGGTAACTCTTTCACATAGCCAAAGCCTTCCATATTAGATTGTCCTCCCAAATAATATACTCTGATGGTGTCTTTTTTTGTTTGAGCGAAAAGCACAAAAGGCATCAAAAGAAAAAAGGTCAAATTTTTCAATTTCATTTTTTCAAAGATTAAAATACTAATTCAAAACTGTCTTTCAAGCGAATATCGGCGGATGAAGATCCTAACTGCACTTCGAACGCACCCAGTTCAGGTGCCCATTCTAATTTGGCATTATAAAAGGCTAGTTTTTCTTTATCAATCGTAAACGTAATCTTTTGCGAAGCTCCCGCTTTTAAAAACACTTTTTGAAAATCACGCAACTCTTTTACCGGACGCACTACGCTACCCACTTGATCTTTTAGATACAATTGCACCACTTCTTCTCCATCGAATTTTCCAGTGTTGGTAAGGGTAAACGAAACGGTTATGGTTTCATTTTTCTTCATTACTTTTTTAGACAATTGTAAATCGGAGTAGTTGAAAGTGGTATAACTCAATCCGTAACCAAAAGGAAACTTCGGACTGTTTTTTAAGTCGATATAAGCCGAAACATAATTCGTAGCCGTTTCGTTCGGCGCTGGTCTTCCGGTATTGAAGTGATTATAATAAATTGGAATTTGTCCTTCTTCTCTCGGAAAAGACATTGGCAATTTTCCTGAAGGATTATAATCGCCAAACAACACATCAGCAATGGCATTCCCCGCTTCAGAACCCAACCACCAAGTGTACAAAATAGCAGGCACTTGATCTGCTGTCCAATTAAAAATAAGTGGTCTTCCCGCATTGACCAATACGACTACTGGTTTGCCCGTGGCTTGAATGGCTTTTACTAATTCTTCTTGTACTCCTGGCAGACGCAAATTGCTACGGCTTTTGGCCTCGCCACTTTGATCTCTTCGTTCGCCAATGCTCAAAATCACCACATCTGCTTGATTGGCCACGGCAATAGCTTCTGCAAAACCTTCTGTATTGTCGCCTTCGATGTCGCAACCTTTGGCATACAAAAGTTGTGTGTTCTTCCCTACTTTATTTTGCAATCCGTCCCACTGCGAAACAATCTCTTTGGTATAATCCAATTCTGGTAATTCTACCGACCAAAAACCCATATTTTGTTTGTATTCTTTCACCAAAGGACCAATAAATGCAATGGTTTTGGTCGATTTTGAAAGTGGTAAAATTCCTTTTTCGTTTTTCAACAAAACAATACTTTTGGCCGCCATTGCTCTTGCCACTTTTCGATGTTCGGGATTGTTTAAGGCTTTTTGTTCGCGTTCTTCATTATTGAATTTGAAGGGATCATCGAACAATCCCAACTCGAATTTCTTGCGCAGTATCCGTTTTACCGCATCATCAATCATAGCCATTGGTACTTTTTTCTCTTTTACCAATTGTGCCAAATGATAACGATAGGCATTGCTTTCCATATCCATATCGCTACCCGCTGTAATCGCGGCCAATGCTGCTTCTTTGTTATCTTTTGCATAACCGTGATTGACCATTTCGCCAATAGAGCCCCAGTCTGAAACTACGAAACCTTTAAAATTCCATTTCCCTTTAAGGATATCGCGTTGCAAATAGGCATTCCCTGTGGCTGGAATTCCGTTCAAGTCATTGAACGAATTCATAAATGTTGCCGCACCCGCATCTAAAGCAGCTTTGAAAGGAGGCAAATAGGTTTCCCACAACATTCGATTACTCATATCAACCGAATTATAGTCGCGTCCGCCCACCGCAGCACCATAGGCCGCAAAGTGTTTGACACAAGCCATCACCGAAGTAACGTCTCCTAAATTTCCTTGAAAACCTTTGACTCTTGCATAAGCAATTTTAGAACCCAAGTAGGTATCTTCTCCAGCACCTTCCATCACACGACCCCATCTTGGATCTCTAGAAATATCGACCATAGGCGCAAACGTCCAGTGAATTCCGGCAGCCGCAGCCTCTGTAGCAGCTATTCTTGCTGTAAGTTCCATCGCCTCCAAATCCCAAGAAGCAGCTTCCGCCAAAGGAATTGGAAAAGTGGTTTTGTATCCGTGAATCACGTCTTGACCAAACAACAACGGAATTTTCAAACGCGATTGCATTGCCAATTCTTGATATTGTCGCGTATATTTGGTACCTAAAATATTCAACATAGAACCAATTAGTCCTTGTTTGATTTCGGTTTGTTTGTTGGGATTAATGGTGATAGGACCAGTAGCAGCATTATCACCAGTATACTGATTAAGCTGGCCTATTTTTTCTTCCAAGGTCATTTGTCTTAACAACGCCTCGACTTTTTGATCAATATTCTTGGATTGTGCAAAAACCAGCACATTGCACCCCAAAAATAGCAGTAGTATTACCTTTTTCATTTTCTTTAGTACTTATTTAGTTGTGGAATGATCCACACATTTTTTTTAAAATCGACGCTTCCTTTGCTTTCTTCTTGTACGACTCTATCGATAATTTCAATTCCTTTTTGAGCCATATTTTCAAAAGTGTCGATGCCGTTGTTTGGGAATCCCATTCGGGTTCTGTGAATATTAAATTGATTTGAAAACTTTCGATTAAAGGCTTTTTCAATACCTTCTTTACCCAACATAAAACCTAATAAACCTCCCCAAGTAGCTGTAGGATTATCAGAATCCCAACCTGCTAATGTTCCTATTTTAATCGTTTCGACGATATTTCCTTCTCCATAAAAAAGGCTGATTAAACTCGAAGCGAAATTAATTCCAGAAGCAAAGCAACCATTGCAATACCGATTCTTTGAAGTCATATCGTAACCGTCTTTTTGTTCGACTTGATAGCGCTGGTACACCTCATCTCGGGTTTGTTCCCAAGGTATGTTTTTCAAATACCTGCTTTTTACAAAATCATACATTTTGCTAGCATACGAATCTTTAGGAAGTTGCTTTTTAGCAACCTCAGCCATCCAAAGAATACTGTCCTTGTTTGATTTTTTGGTATCAGCAACAGAAGCCAAAGCATACATAGACACATAAAAATTAGCAATCCATTCGGAGTCGTATCTAGCGGTATTTTGAATGGGCAGTTTCGCCATTTTCAAAGCAATATCTGGTCTTGATGGCGCAAAAAAACCAAAAATTTCGGTGGTCAATTGTGCATCAATCATTTCGTATTCAGGATTATTCTTTGGATCTCCGGTAGCAGGAGGAATCATTCCAAGTTGCATTAAATCAAATGCTTTTTGGTTGGAAACCCACAAATGATTTTCCTCTTCTTTTTTAATATGCCGCAACCATCCCTCTCTTATATCTTCGCCTGAAAGGATTGATTTTTGCTTGGTATAAAGAAGTTCTTGGTAGATGTATTCTATGTCGGTATCATCATCGGAACCCCAAATACCCTCAGGACCTACAAAAACAAAATCGATGTTTTTAGACAAATCACTCGGAACACCTTGTCCCCAAATACTCGGCTGATCTGGTTTTCCCCAATCCAATCGGGTATAAAATTTACCCGTTTTGATCTCCCCGATATCGCCAATTTTGTCCATCTCGGTAACCAAACCTGTCCAATTGGCAATGCATTGTCCTAACCAAAAACCATAAAGCTTGTCTTTATAATCCCTTCTGGAAATGACCAAATCAGTAGTTTTAGGCAGAGTGGTTGTAACCACAGATTTTCTTTTTTTAGTATTTTTTTGATTTTGACTGTTTAAGGAAACACTCCAAAACAAAAGCAAAACAGCTATGGCAACGGGGTACTTCATCCCTATTTTTTCTTGTTAACTACCAATTCTACATAAACTGGAAAATGATCTGAAGGATAGCGCAAGTCTTTAGCATCTGTCAAAACCGCATATTTTTGAACGGTTAACCCGCTATTTTTTGACAAAAAGATATAATCGATTCGGTCTTTCACCGCCACATCATAACGAAATCCATTAAAAGTTCCCTCTGGTCCAAAAGGTTTTTCTTGAGATAGTTCTCTGGCATCTTCCATCACTTTTTTCAATTCCAAAATTCTACTCTCGTTGGGAGTCGTATTGAAATCGCCCATAAAAATAACGGGGTAGTTTTTAGTATTTAGCTCGGCTATGGTTTTTGAAATAAGCTGAATTCCTTTGGTACGGGCTTCCTGACCCATATGATCCAAATGCGTGTTGAATACCCAAAGGAATTGCTTACTTTTTTTGTCTTTCAATAAAACATAGGTACATACTCGATTGCAAGCAGCATCCCATCCCATAGAAACCTGATTAGGCGTTTCGGACAACCAGAAGGTGTTGGATTGTAGCAAATCAAATCGGTCTTTTTTAAAAAACACACAGGAAGCTTCTCCTTTTCCTTCCAATTCTCTACCAATTCCAACCTTGACATACTTAGCAAAAGCTTGATTCAAATCCGTTACCTGATTAGGCGTTGCTTCTTGTACCCCAAAAACATCGGGGGTATAAAACTGCAGTTGCGCAATCAAAAAATCCTTTCGGTGCGACCAATCATTGAGCCCATCACTGGCTATATCCAAGCGGATATTGTAGGTCATCACTTTTAAAGATTGTGCCGAAACTGTTACTCCAATCAACAGTACTAAAAGTCCAAGGATTTTGTTTGCTTTGCTTTTCATCAGATAATGGAATTCGTTTGTATTAATTATAGACTCTAATATAATCAATTTCGAAAGTAGATGAAGTAAAATTAGGATCTACGTCTCCACCCCAAACACCACCCATAGCCAAATTGGCAATCAAGTAGAAATTTTTATTGAATGGAAATTTATCAGAATTTTGAAACGTGTAAAACAACACATCATCTACATAAAATTTGATTTCGGACGCAGACCAATTGGCTTTGTAAATATGAAACTCGGTGCTGCTGTTTGGAACTTTTATGATTCCGGTATCAGGAGTAGCTCCAGAACGTCCTGGCGAATGCAATGAGGAATGGTTTTGATCCAAATTTTTTCCAACCGATTCTAGTATATCTATTTCTCCACAAGCTGGCCATCCTACTGTTCCAATATTGGCACCAAGCATCCAAACTGCTGGCCACGTTCCCACTCCAACAGGCACTTTGGCTCTAATGACAATCGTTCCATAGGTAAATTCAAACTTGCCATTGCTCTCGATTCTTCCTGAAGTAAACTTCCCTTTTCCATAATCTTCTCGATGAGCAGTAATTTTCAAAACGCCATTTTCGACGATTAAATTCTTGGAGCGATTGGTATACGATTGCAACTCATTATTTACGCGTCCTGGATCCCAAACTTGACTATTCCATTTGGAAGGATCAGGAGCTCCGTTTACGTTGAACTCATCAGACCAAACCAATTTTGATTCTACTTTTACCGTTACCGAAATAGTAGTATTGATGTATTGTGTACCATTATAAGCCGAAGCTAAAATTGTATAACTATTCGTGCCAACAGTTTTAAAAACATAAGCATAATCGGTAGTGGTCAAATCAATCACTTTGCCTTCTATCAATAGTTTGTATGAAGTAGCATTGGTGGCATTAATTTTAAAATTAACTTTTCCGCTTCCGTCACCGGCAGGGTTTTGCGCATCGGCACCCACAATAGTTGCGGTAACCGAAAGATTGGAAGGCGTTGGAATAACAGGTTCTTCAGAACCGCTACCCGAGCCACTACAAGAAAGAAAAACCAATAAAAATAAGCCTAAAGCAAAGCCTATTTTGGTATTAAAAAGATGTATTTTCATCATTAGTTCATTTTTTTAAATTCTAAATAAATAAATTGGATTCCTCCTTTTTCAAAAACTATTCGTATTGGTGTATCCCCTTTTTCTAAAGCAATGTTGGAAATCGTGACAGTACTATACTTCTCATTGTTTCCTGTAGCGGGAAGCAGAACACTTTCTGTTTTTTTGTTATTCCCAAAAACCAAATGCACTTGCCCCTCGGTTGTGGCACTAGCATAAGTAATGCTAACTGAATACGTAGCTTTCTTTTTGGAAGTTACGGTGTATTGCAGCCATTCTCCCGCCTCAATAAATCCTACTTGAAAACCGTTGCTTTCTTTATTGCTTGAAGAGATTATATCGACCCCATCATTTCGAAGAGAAAAACCTTTGTTGTAAGGGGTGAATTTTGTGCCATCGATATTTTGAAAATCGGTATCATAATAAGCTACTCCTTGTGTCCCCAAATCATAATTGGTAGCCAAAATTCGAGCTGGAAGTAAGTGTTTTTTGAAGGCTTTGGCAGTAGGATTTTGTACTTGTCTGAACATAGCGTCTACCACATCTGGTCTAATAGTAACCTTTTCTAGCTTGTAATTATTTGCCAATTCCATCAGGACTTTTTTGGCAAAAGCTGGACTTGGTTTTGATTTTCCATCTTTCCAATAATCGAGCAATTGCTGATAGCCTTTTGGCTGAGTTACCGAAGTTACACCGGCAATACTTTCTATTTTTTTCATTGGCCAAAAAGCCCAACCAATATTGTTTTGCTCTACCAGACTAATGGCATCTTTGAACCAAACGTTGGAGTTTTCGCCACTTTCGCCCAACCAGATCGGAACATCGTATTGGGTTCTGTAATCCAACATCGTTTGAATGGAAGCTTGGTCATTGGTATTCCAATATTTGTGAAAACTCAATGCCAAGTTATCATCCCAAAGCGGAAAAATTCCGTTGTAGTTATTGCCCCAACAATTGCCTTCAATAAAAATCAAATGGTTTTTATCAATGGCTCTAATGGCCTGAGTGGTCTCCATTAGCAAAGAACGTAAAGGACCATTCGAAGCTTCGTCGCAGCCATTGGCATTCGTTCCGGTAAAATTCCAATTGGGCTCATTGATAATATCATAGGCGCCCACCCAAGGATTGTCCTTGTAGCGTTCGGCTATTTTTTTCCAAAAAGCAATCATTTTATTGCGATTAGCAGCACTCTCCCAGAGCGATGGTTTTGACCCATCATAGTCTGATATTGCAGCATCTTTTCCTTGACCTCCGGGAGCTGCATGCAAATCTAAAATCAAATATATTTTATTGGCTTCGCACCATTTTAGCAAAGCATCGGTGCGTTTGAAACCTTCTTCAAGCCAGGTGATTTCCCCATTTTTTTCGTTTTCAATAGCGGGTGTATACAAATTATAATGCATGGGCAGTCGCACCGAATTGAATCCCCAAGCAGCCAAGGAATCAATATCCTTTTTGGTGATGCCGTTGTCTTTGTAGGTTTGGTAAAATTTTTCGGTGGCCTCAGCGCCAATTGTAGCTAAAATTTTTTCTTTAATCTTGTATTGTGGTCCGGCAAAATTGCCCGTTTTGAGCATGTAGCCTTCTTGCACCATCCAACCTCCTAGACCCAAACCTCGAAGTACTATATTTTGTCCTTTTCCATCTACAATCTTTTGATGGTCTCTGTGTAAAAAGCCTTGAGCCCATCCGATTGTTGGCAGACAAACGAGAAGAATAAAAATTATTTTTTTCATTTTTATTGTGTTTAAAATAACCCTTTCAAAGTTTGATACTCTAAAAGAGTTGTAAAGAAAAACTACCAAACAAATGTGGCTACAGCACCCGCATCAAGTGAGGTGGTTACCCATTTTCCGTTGTTTTTAATATTAAAAATTTCGTTGGTATTACCATCGTTTTCTACAATCAGAACTTTTTTACCTGCTGGTGTTTTGAAAGCCACATTGTTTAAGTTTCCTACTACGTTACTGCCTATTCGAACAGAACCTGCAGGTACGAATTTAGAAGCATGAGCAATGATATAATAGGCAACATTACGATTGAAAGATTCGCTAGTATTTACTGTTAATGCACCTTTGCAAGTAGAACAGCCACCATTAGTGTGCGGCCCGAAAGTACTGTTGTTGGCCAAATTCCATTCTAATGCATTTTTACTCCAATTGCGCATAGAGCCAATGATTACATTTTTTACATGCCATTTTAAATCCCCTCCAAAATCACCATCAGCTCCTGTGTATTGTTCTGTGAAATAAACATTCTTGGTAGGAAAAGCATTGTAGATTGAAGAAAGTGCATTGATGTTTCCAGCATACAAATGATAGGCTGAGCCGTCTACAAATGGAGCTGCTGCTGCATCGCTAAAAATGGTATTTGCATATTGTATATTGTCGCAATTGTGGTCGTAAGCGATAATCTTGGTGGTAATTCCTGCGGTTTTAAAAGCAGGCCCCAAATTGTTTTTGATAAAATTGGCTTGTTCTACGGCTGTCATAACCATACTTGGATTATTACCGCCGTGCAAAGGTTCGTTTTGTGGCGTAATCGCATCGATGGTGATGCCCTCAGCTTTCATAAGTTGGATGTATTTTACAAAATAGTTTGCGTATACTCCATAATATTGTGTTTGTAAACTTCCTCCAACGAAACTGGCTTTGTCTTTCATCCAAAGTGGTGCTGACCAAGGCGTTGCAAGAACTTTAATGTTTGGATTGATGGCTAAAATTTCTTTTAAAATTGCAATCACGCCATTTTTATCTGGGGCCAAACTGAATTTTGACAAAGTCAAATCGGTATCGCCAGCAGGAAGGTCATTGTAAGTGAAAGGAGCCGCATTCAAATCTGAAGCACCAATACTGATACGAATGTAGCTTACGCCGATACTAGTTGCTGAAGAACCAAAAAGTTCTTGTAACAATTCCTTTTTCTTGGTAGCAGTCAGCTGGTTGATGACATCGGCACTCCCACCTGTTAGGGTATATCCAAATCCGTCGATGGTTTGAAAAGTTTGGGCCTCGTTTACTTCGATAGAGGCATAAGCATTGGGCAAAGTTCCAAAAGCAAGAATCGCATTTTGTTTGGTCAATAGTACGGATTGGTCGCCTTTGGTAAGCCAATACTCTACTTCGTTTTTGGTTGCGGGTGGATTGGGAGTAGGTGGTGGTGTGGGACTTGGATCTCCTCCATCGCTTGGGGACGAACAACTGATTTGCATGGCAATCGCCATGCTATAAAGTAAGTATCGTGTTATTTTGGTTATTTCAAATTTCATAAGTAGGAATGTTTATAGAATTTTAGTGTTAGTTTTTGATAGGAATGCTTTGCTGCCAAAAAATCACTTTTGATAGCTGCCTAGCCCCGACAGGAGGGATAAGCAGCTGAGCCGGGGTTCGGCTCGGCTGCTTAGGAAGGATGGCGGGAACGTTGCCTACAGGTACTGCCTGATGTTTCGCTCCTGCTTTTCCTATTCCTGTTGTTGCTGTTTTAATACAGCAAGGTCTGAATACTATGTGGTGGTATTGTGGTTACGGTTTTCTCGGAAGCAATCATCAAATTGTAAGTGACTTCTTTGTCGCTTTGGTTCATGACCACGGTGACCATTGAGCCATCTGTATTTTGAAATGATGTGCTGATTAGGCTACTGCGGCTTGAAGCGGTGGCTACTCTGCGCGCTTGCGGACGAATGAATTTGGCAAAATGACCAATATAATAATAAGACGGCGTGTAGATTAAGGCTCCCGATTGAGAGTCGGCATGGATGGGCGCGAAGCAAAAATTCCCCACATGATTAGGTCCTCCGTTTTCGTCGAGGAGGATATTCCAATCGGTCCAAGCTACAGTTCCGTTATTAAAATCGTGTATCATTGAGGCTCCGTATCGTTCGGCGTTAGGCCAAAATTGGTATTTTTTGGCGTCGAATTTTTCGATACAACCTTCGGTAAAAATGAGATTTTTGTCTGGGAAGGCTTCATGCACTTTGGCTACGTTGTCATACATTGGCGCGCCTCCTGCCCAAGTTTCGTACCAGTGAAATCCCATTCCCCAAGCGTACTTAGAGGCTTCGAGGTCGGTAAAAATTACATTGGCTCTTTGGTTCATCAAATCGCGGTTGTGGTCCCAAACAATTATTTTTTTGTTGCCTAGTCCTTCTTTTTTTAAGGTTGGCCCTAGGTAGTTTTTCAAGAAGTCTCTTTCGGCTTCGGCAGAGAAAACACAAGATTCCCAAGTTTGAACTGCCATAGGTTCGTTTTGAATGGTCAATCCCCAAATAGGCATTCCTTCTTTTTCGTAGGCTTTGATGAACTTGGCGTAATAATTGGCCCAAGCTTGGTAATAGTCTGGCAAGAGTGTTCCGCCTTTTAGCATTTGTTTGTTGCTTTTCATAAAGGCTGGTGGGCTCCAAGGAGAAACGTAGGTCACTATTTTTCCGCCTGCAGCTTGAGTGGCTTGCTTAATCATTGGGATTCGGAATTGTTTGTCGTGCGCAATAGAAAATGTTTTCAAATCCTTATCGCCTTCTTCGATATAAGTATAGCTTCCACTGCTAAAATCAGAACTATGAATCGTTGTTCTTAGCAATGAATAGCCTATGCCTTTTTGTGTATCGTAGTAAGCGGTTAAAAATTCTTGCTGTTTTTCTTTTGACAACTTGGCAAACACTTCGGCACTTGCATCCGTGATGGCGCCACCAATTCCCATCAAGGATTGGAATTTACGTTGTGGCTCTACAAAAATGGAAACTTCGGTTTCTAACGGTTGCGCTGCTTTTGCAAAAACCAAATGGGCTGTAGGGCTTAATCGCAAGTCGGTATTGGCTGCTGTGGTGTAAACGGTTACTTTTTTTCCAGCTGCTGTAAACGCTTGTTTTCCTTTGCTTTCCTTTTGTTGTGCAAAAAGGGTCCCTATAAGAAGCAAACAGAATAGAGATATAGCCGATTTATTCATATGTGTTTATTTATTTTAATGCCTAATACTATCTTCTTATCTAAGCTGGTTCCTTTTGTTAAAAAATAGCCCATAATCAGGATGAGAATGGGCTATTAACAACAAAACTCAAAACTTAACTCAACTTAAACAATTTTACTTTCCTCTAAACTCCACTTTGGAAATGGTAATTCCGCTTGGAGTAAATGTGTTTCCGCCGCAGCGAATCACTAGATATATTTTTCCGGTTTGATTAAATTTTACGGTGTTCGAGATAACTCCAGCGGCATTTTTTACACAGCCCACAACTGAAAGTTTTCCAGAGAAGGCCGCTTTTGCACAACCGTCCCAAGTACTTAATCCCATCACTTTGTTGTCTTTGTATTCTACACCCGAAGCCGGTACTGTAGTTCCAGCATATACTTCGAACCAAGTTTCGTTCGAACCATCATTTGAAGAAACATTCATATCAATCGTGTATTCTTTATCTTTTACCACATCGATAGCTTGGTAAATGGCTTCTTGAGCCCAACCACCATTGGAGTTGATGGTAGCACTTCCGATTTTGAAGTTCCATTTGGCAGCGCCTGATGGGCTCAAATTACAACTCGTCCATTGTGCATGATCGGCAGCATTGGCAAAATTGCCTCCTTTTACCAAATTCCCTTTTAGTGGGTCTGAAGTAGCTACAACAATTTCTTTGGTAGTTGCATTTTCTGAGCCACCTCTTCCTACAGCAATATGGGTGATTTTGTAGGTTCCTGCATCTGGAAGTGAAATTTTCTCGGTCATTTTTCCTAAGTAAACTCCGTCGCCAATATCCCATTTTGAGGCGATAACATTTTGGGTTTGTGCTTCGAGTTTATAGGTATTCACAGCACCCTCTACTGGTGTAATGGTAAATGATGCGTCTACATTAGCATCGGTTAATCCGTTTCCATCAACCGCATCATCTGGCTGACAGCTAAGCAAAGTACTCACTGATGCAAAAGCAAAGAATAAGTAAATGGCTCTTTTTGAAATTATATTTACAAACATATTTTTTGATTTACGATTAATAATTTGGATTTTGAACCAGTTTGGTGTTTTCTAATTCTTTCAACGGAATAGGCCAGATTTCGTTTTTACCTGCTACAAAACCTCTGCTTGCCAAAACAGCAGCTGCTCTTCCTGTACGAACTAAGTCGAACCAACGGTGTCCTTCGCAAGCCAATTCTAATCTTCTTTCGGCCATAATTGCATTTATAGAAACTGGAACAGATGGTAATCCAACTCTAGCACGAACGGCATCAAGAAGCGCTTGAGCTCTTGTTCCTGTTCCGCCCAATGCTTCGGCTTCCATCAAATAAGTATCTGCTAAACGTATTACGTAAACATTTTGTTTGTAGTTCAAAACTGCGTCTCCACCACCAGTAGTAACATCGGCAGTAGTAGGCATAAACTTTTTAATAAAGTACCCTGTGTCTTTATATCCAGGAGAATAATCAGCAAGACCTTGAGCTTTCAAATCTTTCATATCAACAACCGTTGCACTAAAACGAGGATCTGGTTTTAAGGCATTGTACAAATCAACTGTTATTGGATTAAAACTCCAACCCGCAGCATAATCAGGTGCTGTAGAATTAGCTGGTCTAGAATAACCTCTTGGCCCCACCATAATGTTAATGGTATTACCCTCATCAGAACCTGAACCCCAGTTACCCCAACCAGAATTACTTTTGTTGGTATGAGATACTTCGATAATTGACTCAGTGTTGAATTTGTTACTGATTACCCATAAATCAGAATAGTTTGACAATAATTTATACCCAAAAGGACTTGTTGCTCCGGGTGTACCGTTTACTTCGGCCAACTCAGCAGCAGCCAAAGCATTTTTACCTTCGTATAGGTACACTTTTCCAAGTAAGGCTTTAACAGCTCCTTTGGTAAAACGTCCTGCTTCGGTAGTAGGGTTGGTTATGGTATTGGGCAAATTAGGGATGGCTTCTTTCAAATCTTTTTCGATTTGAGCATACACATCTTCTGGTTTTGCTTGCACTACATTGTAAATTTCACTGGTAGGGATTGGGGCCGTAATCAATGGAATGTTTTTGAACAAACGAACTAACTCAAAATAGTAGTAGGCACGTAACGCTTTTGTTTCAGCAGTAAATCTTGCTTTTTGAGCATCGGCCATAGGAACATTTGGTAATTTAACTAACAATGTATTGGCTCTAAATATTCCTTGATAAAAGTTATTCCAAAAACTTCCTGGAATGGTTACTGGACTGATGGAATAATCCGAAAAGGACTGAATACCAGTTCCGTCAGTAGCCCCACCACCACCAGCATAGTGATCGTCGGAACCCGCGTTCATCATACAAACCATATTTTCAAATCCGCCCGATTGTTTACCTAAAATATCATAAACAGCTACAAGGCCAGAATAGGCTTCTTCTTCATTAGAATAATAGTTTTCTTCTAGGGCAGTGCCTTTAGGCTCTACTTCTAAAAACTCATCACTACATGACGCGGCCACAAATAATAAGGCAAACGCATGGATAGTATATTTTAAATTTTTTAGTTTCATGATTTTACGTTTTATTAAAATTGTAAATTAACTCCCAACATAAATGTTTTTGCCTGAGGATAATATCCTCTATCAATTCCCATTACACCACCACCAATCTCAGGATCGTAACCAGAGTATTTAGTGAAAGTGAATAAATTCTCAGCTGTTAGATATACTCTAGCTTTAGCAACACTCACTTTTTCAAGTACACTGCTTGGTAAAGAATACCCAAATTGAATGGTTTTGAATCGGAAATAATCACCATCTTCTAAATAAAAATCAGAAGGATTATTAAAGTTTTTATTGGTGTCATTTGTAGTTAATCTTGGGAAAGTATTAGAAGATCCTTCTCCTGTCCAACGACCTAAAGCTTCGGTTTGATAATTAGCATTAGCAATATCTAATCTACGAAGTCCTTGAAAAATTTGATTTCCTGCAACTCCTTGACCGAAAACTAACAAATCGAAATTTTTGTATTCTAAATTCAACGTAAAACCATACGTAAAATCAGGTAATGGACTTCCGATAAAAGTTCTATCATCGGCTGTGATAGTTCCATCACCGTTTACATCTTTCCAACGGAAATCTCCAGGAACTGCTCCTGGCTGAATCAACTGTCCTGAGCTATTTGTATACGCATTAACTTCTGCTTGATTTTGGAAAATACCATCTGTTTTGAATCCAAAGAAAGAATTCACAGCTTGTCCTACTTGTGTTCTTGTGATAGGATAAGTACTAGATTGGAAACCTACTCCTCCTGATAAAAAGTCAATTCCGTTTCCTAAATAGGTCACTTCGTTTTGTACATAAGACAAGTTGGCATTTGCCGAAATAGATAACTCTCCTATTTGTTTTTTGTAACCTAATTCTACATCAAATCCTTTGTTGGTCATATCAGCCACGTTGCCCACAGGACTTCCTGTTGATCCTACATATCCTGGTAGAGTTACATCCTGTAGAATTCCTACGGTTTTCTTTGTATATAAATCAAATCCTAAATTGAAATCATTAAATAAACGAGTTTCAAAACCAACGTTTAACTGACTCGTTTCTTCCCATTTCAAATCTGGATTAGAAGGTGCATTTGGACTGTTACCTACAGTTACTGAACCAGCAGTACCGAAAGTGTAATTTCTTCCTCCACCAATGGTAGCCAAATATCTAAAATCACCTATGGCATCATTACCTGTGATTCCGTAACCTCCTCTGAATTTCAATAAGTTTACGATTTCGTTTTCTTTCCAAAATTCTTCTTTAGAAACTACCCAACCCAATGAGAAAGAAGGGAACATACCATACTTTTTATTTGAACCAAATCGAGAAGAACCATCTCGTCTAATAATACCCGTTACTAAATATTTCTCGTTATAATCATAATTTAATCTTGAGAAAATTGACGTTACTACGTGTTCAGAACCTGTGTAAGCATATGCGTCGATTTGATCTTGTGGCACGCTAAAATTGAAAGAAGCATCTTTATAGCTTGTTACTGGAATGTTGAAATACGTTACACCATGCCCACTAGTAATGTTATCTACATACGCTCCTTGCCCTAACAACAAGCTAAAACTGTGATTATTAATTTTATTGCTATAAGAAGCTGTATTCTCAATATTCCATCCAAAACCTTTGTTGGTACTTCTGAAAATATTGTTTTTCAAATTGATTGTTGACGAATTCAAATAAGAAACAGGTGTAAAACTCTCGTCACCCCAATAGGCCAATTTACCTCCAAGTGTACTTCTTACTTTTAAACCTTTGATAGGTTCAATTTCAAGATATGCGTTTCCAACAAAATTATCAGACCAGCTATAATTGCCTAATCTGGTTTGAATGTAAGCCAATGGGTTGGTCATCTCTTGTCCAACAAAATTTGAGATTCCATAAGGATTTCCGTTTTTGTCTCTGAAAATTCCATTATTGGTGTAAGGTGCAGCGCCTGCTACAATAGGATCTGTAACGACTAATGGTGTAATTGGATCTAGATTGATAGCGGAACTTAATGGCCCTCCAAATTCACTATTAGTATTTCCAATCCCAACATTTTTCTCTCTAGAATACCCTAAAGTTTGTCCGAAGGTGATGCCTTTTGCAATTTTGTGAGTAGAATTCAAACGAATGTTTTTACGGATATAATTAGAAATATCTGTAGCCACAATTCCTTCTTGATCTAAAATACCGAAAGAGACAAAATAAGTAGATACATCATTACCCCCCGATAAACTGATTTCGTGACCAATTCTCTGAGCATTGTTATTAAAAATAGCATCTTGCCAATCGGTTCCTTTACCTAGTGCACTCGGGTTTGGGAACAAAATGGGTTGATTCGCTGCAGCATGAGCTTCATTATTCAATGTAGCATATTGTGTAGCGTTTAATAACCCTAATTTTCTTGCTGGCGAAGAAACCCCAGTATAGCCTGTGTAACTTACACTTACTTTTCCTGATTTTCCTTTTTTGGTAGTAACCAAAATTACCCCAGTTGCAGCTCTTGCTCCATAAATAGCTTGAGAAGCAGCGTCTTTAAGTACCTCGATTGATGCAATATCGGATTGATTCAAATAACCAATACCTCCTGCATCAACCACCACACCATCAACAACCCAAAGAGGTTCGTTGTTACCAAAAGTGGTAATCCCTCTAACTCTAATAGTAGCTGAAGATCCCGGTTGCCCAGAATTGGCTGCAATAGTCAAACCAGAACTTCTTCCTTGCAAAGTTTGCTCCACACGCGTTAATGGTAAGTTTTCAATTTCCTTTGCTTTGATACTAGAAATCGCACCAGTTACCACACTTTTCTTTTGCGTCCCATACCCCACAACGACTACTTCATGTAAATCTTGTGATTGTGTTTTTAATTTAAAATCAATTTCGGTTCTACCGTTAATCAATTCTTGAACTGTGTTGTAACCAATAAAACTAACAACAAGGGTACCGTTCGAAGGAGCTTTAATTGTAAAGCTACCATCATAATCGGTAGTTGTTGCCACTTTAGCCCCTTTTACAGCAATAGTTGCTCCAGGAACAAAAAGCCCATTTTCGTCTACTACTTTCCCTTTTACTACAGCCTCTTGAGCAAAGCCATACAAGGAAAACAACAGTGACGAAAAACAAAAAATAAGTGTTTTTGTAAATTTCATTTTTCTAAAAATTTTGGTTAATTAATTTGTAATTTCTCGCAATACTACTGGTTTTTTTTTGTGATTCACATTTAAAAATCCTTACAAAAACACATCAATAGCCAAAAATAAACTTTACAAAAACTTATCAAAAAAAACACAAAATATTCATTATCAATATTTTAAATTGATAATAATGTTATTTTAAAAAATTACAAAAACTAAAAGAAACACTACATTTGTGTAGAAAACAGCATTTTTGAGATTTTAACAAAATTTAAACAATAAAAGCCCTCGTTTAAGTCATTTTTCAAACAAAAAGAAAACGTTTGCGTATAATTATCGAATTTTTAGCCCCATTGCTTTATGATGTACAACTTCAAAAAAAAATTATATTCATTTATACTTCTCTTATCCATTTCAACTATACTAGGTCAAGTTAAAAGCATAGGACTCCCAGATATAAAAAATTACACCCGATCTGACTATAAAGGAGGAACACAAAATTGGGCCATTGATCAAGATAAAAATGGAAATCTTTATTTTGCCAACAATAATGGACTTTTTCAATTTGATGGAACGACTTGGCGCAACTATAAAATGAGCAATGCAGATGCTATTAGATGTGTAAAAATAGATGCTAGTGGCAAAATTTATGTTGGAGGTTACAACGAATTTGGCTATTTCGAGCCAAACCAAAAAGGAAAACTAGTCTACCATTCCCTTACACATCTCGTAACGAAAGCGAAAATTAAAAACATTGATTTTGTCTGGAAAATCCATTTGTTCGACAAAGGGGTAATCTTTCAAGCGTTTTCAAAAGCTTTTTATTTTAAAAATAATACAGTCCAAACGATAAATGCTCCCAAACGTTTTCAATTCTCGTTTTTAGTCAACGGAAAACTGTACTTACAAGATATTGCCAATGGGCTTTTGGAATACAAAAACAAAAACCTTCATGCTCTTCCCGGAACCAAAGAACTTAATACTACAGAAATTTGGAGCATAATTCCTTTGCCTAATCAAAAACTTTTAATTGCTACTTTGAACAAAGGCCTTTATATCTATGCTAATCGTTCTTTACTGCCATGGAATACCGAAACCAATACCTTCGTTAAAAAAAATAGCTCCTTAGGAGGTATTGCCATCAAGAATAAATTTATAGTAATCAATACCGTTTTGAATGGAATTATAGTTTGTGATACCAACGGAAAAATCATTCAGCACATCAACCATAAGAAAGGACTACAAAATAATACTGTTTTAACCTCTTTTATAGACAATAAAAACAATATTTGGTTAGGACTAGACAACGGAATTGCTTTTGTTAACGAGAACTCTCCATTTACCTATTTTGGCTTCAGTTATGACATCAGTACTGTATATGCATCTATCGTTCATGACCAAAATCTTTACGTAGCCACAAATAGAGGAGTATTTTATCACCGTTGGAATCAAAACTTCAAAGAAGATGTCTTCAAACTAGTTGAAGGAACAACTGGTCAATCTTGGAACATTCAAGTAATAGATCATCAATTATTATGCGGAAACAATAACGGAGCAATGATAATTCAGGGAGATAGAGTGAGGCAAACTCTGGACACCAAAGGGTATTTTGGTTTCAAAAAAATACCCGGCAAAGACAATTTCATGATTGGTTCCAACTACAATGGTTTTGCGTTGTTCGAAAAAAAAGGAAACAATTGGACCTATCGCAATCAAATTTCGGGTTTTGACAATTCATCCAGTACTTTCGAATTAGACGAAGAAACAATTTGGCTAAAAAAAGATGGGCTTTTGTATCAAATGACTTTGTCCCCAGATCTAAAAAGCTATGCAAAAATAAAAACTCACAAAGCAATAGCTAATAATTATTCTGGTGTAGGAAGTATTCAGCGTATTAATGGGAAAGTGTACTTTCAAACTCAAAATCGTTTTTTTAAATATTCGAAAGATCAAGAGACCTTTTATGAAGACAAAAATATGAGTGCACTTTTTCAAAAGATACCTCCAGTTCATTTAATTTATGAAGATCAACTGGGTAATATTTGGTATACTTACGGACAAGGATTAGGTATGTTACAAAAACAGAACAATCGCTATCATAACATTGTCGCCCCATTCTCAAATCTAACCGGCGAACTTGTAAACGATTACCTATCAATAAACACCATCAATGAAAAAAATATTTTTATTGGCTTGACCAATGGATTAGCGCATTACAATCCTGAACAGGCCAACGGATTTGTGACCATACCCAAAGCATATATTCGAAATTTTACCTTCCAAAAAGACACCCTACTTTTAGGAAATGGACAAAAGATTACAACAAAATATACACTCCCCTATTCCTCAAATCATGTGCAATTTTCATTTTCATCTCCGACTTATGAAAATCTTGATAATGTAGAATTCTCATATAAACTTGAAGGCTTTGATGAAAAATGGAGCCCTTGGTCGAGAATGTTCACTAAAGAATACACCAATTTAAGTGAAGGAACATATGAAATGAAGGTAAAAGTAAGAAACAGTTATGGTGTACAGTCAAAAGAAGCAACCATAAAATTTACCGTTCTACCACCTTGGTATAGACACTTTTTTGCTTATCTACTTTATATTATTGCTGCAATTGCTATAATACTATATGTGCAAAGAACGGTCAAAGCAAAAATCAGAAAAAACAAGTATTACGAGACCATCGAACAAAGGCGATTATATCTTGAAAAAGAATCCAAAATTCGACAAGAACAATATTTATTGGAAAAAGAAATTGAAAAATTAAAAAATGACAAGTTAAAAATCAAAATCTTGGCCAAAGACAAAGAATTGGTTAGTAACTCCCTACAAGTAGTCAAAAAGAATAAAATTTTGAATGGTATTATCCACAAACTAAAAGAAATCAATCATGATCATTTGGATGACACTTTGAAAAACCAATTCACAAAACTTCAAAAAAGCATTATAAAAGAAGTAAATTCAGACAAAAGCTGGAAGGACTTAGAAAAACATATTAAAAATGTACATTATGATTTCTTAAAAAGATTAAAAGAACAATATCCAACTATAACTCCTCGAGAGTTAGATTTGGCAACTTATCTTTTGATGAATATGTCAACCAAAGAAATAGCAGAAATCATGAACATTTCCAACGGTGGCGTCGAATTAGCAAGATATAGACTTCGAAAAAAATTAGGCCTTAACAAAAAAGAAAACTTAATAGGTTTTCTCATGAAAATATAATCTAAAAAAACGCAACCTATGGGTTGCGTTTTCTTTTTATAAAAAGTTTAAAGTTCGCTCTAAAGCCATTCCTCTTGATCCCTTTATCAAGAGTGTAGCATCAGGGAACGGATGTTCTGTCAAATAAGCAGCAAAGGCCTCAAAAGTGGCATAAAATTGAAAATTCTCTTGATCAATTGCACAATCGAAAAAAGCTTTACCAATAAAAAAACAACGAACATTAGGAACATCTGAAAGACGATGAACAAGCTGCTGGTGCTCATACAAACTCTCTTCCCCTAGCTCAAACATATCTCCTAAAACCAATATCTTGTTAGGCTTGTCTAATTGAACAAAATTATCAATAGCAACTGCCATACTACTCGGATTAGCATTGTAAGCATCTAATAAAATGGTACTATTTCCTTTGACAACCATTTGCGAACGATTATTCTCAGGCACATATTCCTCCAAAGCTTCTTTAATCGACTCTAAAGGTACTTTAAAATAAGTTCCAATTGCTAGAGCTGCATTGATGTTATTCGCATTGTATAAGCCAATCAAATGCGTAACTATAGAATGTCCTTCATATTTAATTGTCACAAAAGGATTTGCCTCTATTGATGCAATATTGACAGCTGCATTACTTTTATTAATACCAAAAGAGTAACAAGTTAGCGTACTTGATTTTTCTACTTGAATAGGATCCTCAAGGTTTATAAAAGTTGTTTTATTAGCAAAAGACAAATAAGCATACATCTCGCTTTTACCTTCAATCACCCCTTCAACGCCACCAAAACCTTCTAGATGTGCTTTCCCGAAATTAGTAACATACCCATAATCAGGTGTAGCCAATTGGCAAAGAAACTCAATCTCTTTTTTATGATTCGCTCCCATTTCGACTACTCCAATTTCTGTTTCCTTGGTAAACGAAAGTAAAGTTAGAGGAACTCCAATATGATTATTCAAATTGCCAACTGTAGCTTTGGTATTGAACTTTTTTGAAAGAACTGCGTGAATCAACTCTTTTGTAGTTGTTTTTCCGTTACTTCCTGTCAAGGCAATAATTGGGATTTTCAGGTAATTTCTATGAAATTGAGCCAATTGCTGGAGCGCTAACAAACTATCATCTACCAAAATAGTTCGCTCATCTATGTAATAATCTGAATTATCAATAAGCACAAATTTAGCCCCCTTACTTAACGCTTCGGCAGCAAACGTATTGGCATCAAAATTATCACCTTTAATGGCTACAAATAATGAGTTAGGTAAAATTTTACGTGTGTCAATTGAAACAGAATCGCACTGTAAAAATAGGTTATGAATGCTAGCTATATCCATAATAAATTGAATTAAAACAATAAAAGCCCTAATCAAAGGGCTTTTAAAAATAAAAAAAGTATTTCTTAATTTCTAGGGGATCTTTTCTTTTGAGCTTTTGCTCCTACACTAGACATTGCACATCTAAAACCGATATAATCAGTAGCCATATCTTGTGGTAAATATCTTCTTTGAGCTGGGTCTAACCAATATGCTCTATCTCTCCAAGATCCACCTTTATATACACGAACTTCGTCATTAATTAAAGTAGTTCTTTTACTAGAAGAATCATATTTTCTAGACATTTTACCTAAACTATCAACTGCTACATTATGTTTTGGCGAGTTGTACATTTTACGAGCATCTTTTTCACCTTTAGTTTCGTCACCTGTGTTCCCAAAATCATAAAAACGAGTAGATTGTTTATCACCGTCTCTGTAGTTGATATTGTTGCTCTTATCAAAGTTTTGTCTTAAATACGTTTCATTTTCATCTACTGGAACTTGCGCAATTTGACCTGGATATGCTCTAGCAACTAATTTACCATTACTTAATGTGTCGTATTCAATTGTTTTAGTTGTAACAATTTCGATTTTACCATCCTTACCAATTTTATTTTTGGTATACAAGTTACCTCTGAAGTAATTGAAGTCATTCCACTCATTGTCAATAATAGGACGATATACATCGGCAACCCATTCGGCTACGTTACCAGCCATATCATACAAACCAAAATCATTTGCTGGATATTTTTTCACTTGGTTTGTAATGTCAGCTCCGTCATCAGACCAACCTGCAATTCCTCCATAATCACCATTTCCTTGTTTGAAATTAGCCAACTGATCACCTCTACTAACACGTTTTCCTGAACGAGTATAACTACCTGACCAAGGATATTTCTTTTGACCTTTGTAAATGTTGTATTCTCTTTGTCCTACATCGGCAGCTGCAGCATATTCCCATTCAGCCTCGGTTGGTAAACGGTACTCCGGTAATAAAATTCCTGAAGAACGTTGTGCATACACATTTTTTTGCTCTACTACTTTACCATCTTTTCCTGGTTTAGGTGCTTTTCTTTTAGATCTTTCTTTAAGAACGATTTCTTCATTTCCACCATAAACAGAAGTTGGAGAAGCTAAGTACGTTTCAGAGCTGAAAGGACTTTCAGCAGATACATCCGTAACTTTTGCATTTTTCTTTAAATAACCTGTTTTCTCTAATAAACTCTCGTTAACACGATCCGTTCTCCATTTAGCAAACTCATTGGCTTGAATCCAGTTTACTCCTACTACAGGATATTCAGCATAAGAAGGATGTCTCAAGTAATTATTGGTCATCGTCTCATTATACCCTAAACGATTTCTCCAAACTAAAGTATCAGGAGAAGCTCCTTCGTATATATTTTTGTAATTTTCTTCTGTAGGTGGGAAAACTTTTTTCAACCATTCTAAATACTCTAAATACATAGAGTTGGTTACCTCAGTTTCATCCATGTAGAAGGATTGAACGTGTTGTTGCGTTGGAGAGTTGTTCCAATCGTGCATGACATCATCTTGAACTCTACCCATAGTAAATGTTCCTCCTTCTACGAAAACCAAACCTGGGCCGGCTTGATTTTTGTTTTTAGCAGCAACATTTTTCTGACGATCTAAATTCCATCCAGTTGCTCTTGAAGCATTACTAGAGCTAGACTTCTTACTACAACTAGCTAATCCTGCAATCAATAAAATTGATGCGATCAATTTTAAGTTCAAAATTTTCTTTACTTTCATACTATTAATAGGTCATAATTTGGTGCCGCAATATAACAATTAACCTTTTACATACAACACCAATACTTAATAATTTTAATGGGGCTAATTAAATTTATTCAATCCCTGAATACCAACGCAAAAATATATTTTTTATTATTAAAACCTAGAGGAATTAAATTATTTTTACCCATTAAAATATTTACCTCTAAAGTTCGTTCAATCAAAATGAAAAACAGATTATTCACATGGTTATTGCTTGTGCTCCCTTTTTTTACTTTCGCACAGTATAGCGGTACCATTGTAATTAATTGGTCGCCAACTAAAACAATCAACTTTGGAGATTATTCACTTCGAATCCCAACTTTTGACAGCAATGCTTTTCAATTTGACCCATTAACTAAGTCTATTCTCTACAGCAGTCCTTTACAAGAAACTTCAACAGATGGAAGCGTAACCATACATAACATAACCTATGAAAACATATCTGCCGAAGAACTAGGAGATGTATCACTTTCAAACCTACCCTCGACATTAAACGAGAAGATTAACATCTCTACTTCAAGAGATTTTTCGAGATTTTTTTTAACATTTTCACCTATTATCAAAGATAATTTTGGAATTAAAAAAGTCATTTCAGTATCTTATACAATAGTACCAAACTCAAATCGAAATACCTTCACAAACAAAACTACTGCTATACAATCTATATCAAACTCTGTATTAGCCTCAGGTAATTGGTATCAGTTTCAAATTAAGAAATCGGGAGTATACAAAATCTCAAGAAGTTTTTTACAACAATTAGGAATAACAGTAAATTCAATAGACCCAAGAAGAATCAAAATATATGGTAATGGAGGAAAAATGATTCCGCTAACCAACAACAATTCATATCCACTAGACATTGAAGAAACACCTATTGAAGTAATTGGCGAAAATGACGGAGTATTTAACAATGAGGATTACATTCTTTTTTATGGAGAAGGAACCGACACGTGGAATACAGAAAGTAAAACCTTCAACAACCTCTACGAAGATGTGTCTTTTTATTATATCACTACTGATGGCAATTCTGGAAAAAGAATCCAACCAATTACTCAACCATCTGGTAATCCAACCTTAAGTTTAACAACTTTTGATGATACTCAATTTCATGAATTGGACCAAATCAATATCGGACAACTTGGGAGGCAATGGTTTGGTGAAAAATTCGACATCAACAACGAACAAGAGTTCGATTTTGAATTTCCTAATATTGACACAACAATACCTGTAAAAATTAGCACAGAGACCGCTTCCGCAGCCTTTACCCCAACATCCTTCGTGGTTTCTGCAAACAACTCCCCTATTGGAACCATAAATTTCCCTGCAGTAGCCAATAATTCAGGAATCTCTTTTTACACTGCAAACCTTCCAAGCAACGCTACTTTTTTAGGCTCCGAAAAAAACAAAATAAAATACACCTATAATAATGGTGGTGTTCCAAATGCAATTGGTTACTTAGACTACATAAAAGTGGTAGCCAAAAGAAAACTAGTAGGTTACGGCAAGCAATTTCATTTTCAATACGACAATGCTTTTTCTACTAACGGAATTGTTGAATATGCGCTTTCTAATGCAGCAGCTATAAGTCAGGTTTGGGATGTAACCGAACTCAATGCCATTCAAAAAATTGAAAACAACAACCAAAACCAATTTAGTTTTAAAGCCAATTTAGGAGAAATCCGAAAATATATAGCACTTGATGCTAATGACTTTTTGACTCCAGCTGTTTCGAAAAAACCAAAAGTTGCCAACCAAAATATTAAAGGAACCATTTTCAAAAACAATCTTGGTCAATTTCAAGACATCGATTACGTAATTATCACACCGAATTCTTTAATTAATCAAGCCGAAAAACTAGCTTCTTTCCACAGAAACTATTCTAATTTGAATGTAAAAGTGATTTCAACCGAAGCCATTTATCACGAATTTGCCTCAGGAAAACAAGATATTGGAGCAATACGAAATTGCATCAAATACATATACGACAATGCTTCTGCTCCTAATAAAAGAATTAAATACGTCAACCTTTTTGGAGACGCATCCTACGATTACAAAAACAGAATCAACAATAACAGTAACATTGTCCCTATTTTCCACTCTCTGAGAAGTAATGCAACAGGAGAATCTTCTTTTGCTTCAGATGATTTTTTTGGATTAATGGATACCAATGAAGGAAACATAACGTCTAGTTTTGGAGGAATTGATATCGCTATAGGCAGAATGATAGTAAACGACACTAAACAAGCCGAAGAAATGGTGCAAAAAGTGATTGACTATCACGACTTAAAATCTTATGGAAACTGGAGAAACAACTTCGTACTCATAGGCGATGATTCAGATGTTCCCTCAGACGCTTCCCTACAAGAAAAACAAAATAATTTAGGAGACTTAATCACGACTGAAAAACCATTTTTAAATGTCTCCAAAATTTTACTTGACTCCTATATACAAGAAGCATCGGCTGGTGGATTTCGATACCCAAAAGCTAGAACAGATTTATTCAATGCCTTCGAAAAAGGCGCTTTGGTCTTTAATTATTTAGGACATGGTGGTGAAGACGGATTGGCTGTAGAACGTATTTGGGAAAAATCAGACGGACAAAATTTAAACAATCCATTCAAATTCCCTCTTTTCGTAACGATTACTTGTGAGTTTTCAAGATTCGACAATCCTTTACGCCCAACAGCAGGCGAATATACTTACTGGAATCCAAAAGGAGGAGCTATTGCCATGATAACCACTATTCGCTCGATTGGACAATTCAGCGCCGAGAATTTCAATCCATTATTGACCAAAAATCTACTTTCATTTGGTTCGAATAACTATGTTTCAATGGCAGAAGCACTTCGAATTTCAAAAAACACAAATCCAAATTCATCTACAAATGTTGTAGTTTTTATTGGCGACCCCGCTTTACAGCTCGCAATAGCCAAACCTAAAATTAACCTAACAAAAGTAAATGACATTGCTATTTCACAACCAATAGACGACTTCAAGTCACTAGCCAAAATGAAGCTTTCTGGTGAAGTCACAGACGAAAACAATAATTTGTTAACCAACTATAACGGAGAGATTGCAACAATCATAACCGACAAATTAGCGACCAGAAATACACTAAATAATGACGGAAACAGTCCAAGCATACCATTCTCTGTATTAGGCGAAGCTATCTTTAGAGGAAATGCAACAGTAAAAAATGGTCAGTTTGAATTTAGCTTTGTCGTACCAAGGGATATTCGTATTCCTGTTGGTAATGGAAAAATTAGTTTCTATTCCAAAAAAAATAATGCACTCGAAAACCAAACCGGACAAAACACAACTATAAAAATAGGGGGAATTAATGAAAATGCTGTTGCAGACAATATTAGCCCAAAAGTGAAGTTATATATGAACGATGAAAATTTCGTTTCCGGCGGAACAACCAATCAGTCTCCTATATTAATTGTACAATTAGAGGACGAAAACGGAATCAACACTGCCAGTGGAATAGGTCATGACATTGTTGCTATTTTGGACGGAGACGAAAGTAATCCCTATATCTTAAATGATTATTATGAAACCAAACTTGATGATTTTACCTCAGGAACTATTAGATTCCCCTTCAGAAATCTCTCAGTAGGACTTCATACCATAACCATAAAAGCATGGGACGTATACAATAATCCTGTCATTAGCGAAATACAGTTTCTTGTGGTTGGCAATGAATCTATAACACTTACAAATGTTTTGAATTATCCCAATCCATTTGTAAACTATACCGAGTTTTGGTTCACACACAACAGACCATTTGAACCCCTAGAGGTACAAGTACAAGTCATGACAATTACCGGGAAAGTAGTTTGGTCAAAAAATCAAATCATCACTACCGAGGGATTTTTATCAAGAGAAATTAAATGGGACGGAAAGGATGATTTTGGTGACCGATTAGGAAAAGGAGTTTATGTTTATCGATTGACAGTCAAGTCATCATTGAACAACAAAAAAGCTGAAAAAATAGAAAAATTGGTCATCCTATAAATTTAATACTATATTTGTTTAATGATTTTAATAACATAATGAAGAAATTAATTCTGATTTTTATTGGCGTAGTAACAACCAACGCAATAGCACAAGATAGAACAATTACAACGGGAGTCCCTTTTCTACAAATTGCAGCCGATGCAAGAGCAGCAGGTATGGGAGACATCGGAGTAGCAACATCACCAGACACTTATTCACAACAATGGAATCCTGCCAAATATGCTTTTGCTACTGACAAGCAAGGATTTTCAGTAAGTTACACTCCATATCTTACCGACATCGTAAATGATATTTCCCTAGGACAAGTAACCTATTATAATCGTTTTAATGACAGAAGTGCTTTTGCTGGAAGTATAAGATATTTTGGGCTTGGGGAAATAGAACTAAGAGAAAATGCCAATGACGTTCCAAGACTGGTTTCTCCAAACGAATTTGCTATTGATGGCTCCTATTCCCTACACTTAAGCGATTATTTCTCTATGGCTGTGGGAGGAAGATTCATTCATTCTAATTTAAAAGTTGCATCAGACAACGGTGATGCATCACCAGCCAGCACATTTGCTGTAGATATTGCAGGCTATTTCCAATCAGAAGAAATAGCCTATTCCGACTTTAACGGAAGATGGAGAGGTGGATTTAACATTCAAAACTTAGGTCCCAAAATTAGCTACGACAATGACGAGTTCAACAATAACTTCTTACCTGCCAATTTAAAGATCGGAGGAGGTTTCGATTTTATTTTAGACGAATACAACAAAATTGGTGTTAATCTTGAATTTAACAAGCTACTAGTACCTACTCCTCAATACGAAAGTAGTGATACAGCAGCTGAAACAGCTCAAAAAACTGAAGACTATAGAAAAATAGGATGGGTTTCAGGTATTTTTAAATCCTTTGGTGATGCACCAGGAGGTTTTAGCGAGGAACTAAAGGAAGTAACCTACGCATTGGGCGCCGAATACGAATACCAAGATTCTTTCTCCTTGCGAACAGGATATTTTAATGAAAGTAATGAAAAAGGAGCTAGAAAATTCTTCTCTCTAGGAGCAGGTTTCAAATATAATGTAGTAAAAGTAGATGTATCCTATTTATTTTCCGCATCAAAAGTTAAAAATCCTTTAGAAAACACCTTACGATTTTCTTTAACTTTTAATTTTGGTGACAAATACGAAAATTATTAGAAACAAATCAAATTGGTAAAAAATCCAAATTTCAAAAGCAAGAGCCTTGAAATTTGGATTTTTTTTCCTCAACAATGAAAATAACTATTTGAACCTAAATAGTCTCTACACAAGAAAATCTAGAACCATGAAAGAAATAAATATCACTACTTCATTCAAACAATTCGACTCCATTACAGACCTACCATCTGAGATTCAAAACTTAATGCATGAAGCCATCACTGTTCGTAAAAATGCTTATGCTCCTTACTCAAATTTTAGAGTAGGAGCCGCTTTACTTTTGGAAAACAACAAAATAGTTCGTGGATCCAATCAAGAAAACGCAGCATATCCATCAGGTCTCTGTGCAGAACGGGTAGCTATTTTTTATGCAGGAGCAAATTATCCGGGAGTTAGAATAAATAAAATGGCAATTACAGCAGCTTCAGACACTAATACAACTACCGAACCTATCCCCCCATGTGGCGCATGCAGACAATCCATTGCCGAATATGAAATTAAACAAGACCAACCTATTGAAATTTATTTTATGGGCGAAACTGGTGTAATCTACCAGTCTGACTCACTTCAAAACCTACTCCCTTTTATGTTTAACAAAAAATTCCTCTAATCAGAATAAAAACTGGTTGTTAAATTTTATTGCTTACTCGGAATGTCTTATTTTTGCACTTCGCAAATTTGTGTTGGATTAGAAGTTTAGTTTTCAAAAACTGCACTTCGTTAAAATAAATTTTACACCATTTCGAATAGTATTAACACTTACAAAAGAATTATTTCAGATGAAAGAAGTTACGAAAGAAGTATATTTAAAGTGGTATGAAGACATGCTTCTTTGGAGAAAGTTTGAAGACAAACTAGCTGCTCTATACATACAACAAAAAATAAGAGGTTTTCTTCATTTGTACAATGGTCAAGAAGCCGTTTTAGCAGGAGCACTCCACGCTATGGATTTGACAAAAGACAAAATGATTACCGCCTATAGAAACCACGTACAACCAATCGGAATGGGTGTTGACCCAAGAAGAGTAATGGCTGAACTATTGGGTAAAGCTACAGGTACTTCAAAAGGTATGGGAGGTTCTATGCACATTTTCTCTAAAGAACACCGCTTCTATGGAGGTCATGGAATTGTAGGAGGACAAATTCCATTGGGAGCTGGTTTAGCTTTTGGAGACAAATACAACAACACTGGAGGAGTTACTCTTACTTACTTTGGTGACGGAGCTGCTCGTCAAGGTTCACTTCACGAAGCGTTTAACATGGCCATGTTATGGAAATTACCAGTAGTTTTCATTGTAGAAAACAACGGTTATGCGATGGGAACTTCTGTAGAAAGAACGGCCAATCACTCTGACATTTGGAAACTAGGATTAGGATATGAAATGCCTTGCGGACCTGTTGACGGAATGAACCCAGTGAAAGTAGCCGAAGCAATGACAGAAGCTATCGAAAGAGCTAGACGTGGCGACGGACCAACATTCTTAGAAATGAAAACATACCGCTACAGAGGACATTCAATGTCTGATGCTCAATTGTATCGTTCTAAAGAAGAAATTGAAGAATACAAAAAAATAGATCCAATTACGCAAGTACTAGATGTAATTTTAGATCAAAAATATGCAACAGAGGAAGAAATCGAAGTGATTGACCAACGTGTTAAAGATTTAGTAGAAGAATGCGTAAAATTCTCTGAAGAATCTCCATATCCTGAAGTACAACAACTTTATGATGTGGTATACGAACAAGAAAACTATCCATTCATCCCTCATAAATTATAATCCATTATGGCAACAATTATTACCATGCCTCGTTTGAGCGATACTATGACTGAAGGAACGGTAGCTACTTGGCTTAAAAAAGTAGGTGACAAAGTAAATGAAGGAGATATTCTAGCTGAAATCGAAACAGACAAAGCAACAATGGAATTCGAATCCTTTAATGAAGGAACGCTATTATATATTGGAATACCAGAAGGAGAAACTGCACCTGTAGATTCACTACTTGCAATCATTGGAAATGAAGGCGAAGATGTAACTGCATTAATTGCTGGAGGCGCTACAGCACCTGCACCAGCAGCAACAGAAACTCCAAAAGAGACAGCTGTTGCACCAGCAGCTACTACTACCACTACAGAACTTCCAAAAGGAGTAATTGTAGTAACTATGCCTAGATTAAGCGATACTATGACTGAAGGTACCGTTGCAACTTGGTTAAAAAAAGTAGGAGATACCGTTGCAGAAGGAGATATCCTAGCTGAAATCGAAACAGACAAAGCTACAATGGAGTTTGAGTCTTTCAATGCTGGAACATTACTTTACATAGGTATTCAAGAAGGAAATACTGCTCCTGTCGACAGCCTTTTAGCTATAATCGGACCTGCAGGAACTGATATTACTGGAGTAGCAGCTGGCTTTACTGCTGGCGGAACTACCGCTGCACCTGTTGCAACAGAAACAGCAGCTACACCAGCAACAACAGAAAAAAACATTGAAACTGTTCAAGAGCCAAGTGCTGACGGACAAAGAATATTAGCTTCCCCTCTAGCTAAAAAATTAGCTTCAGAAAAAGGAATCCAATTATCACAAGTTAAAGGAAGCGGTGAAAATGGACGTATCACAAAAAGCGATATCGAAAACTTTACACCAAAAGCAAGTGCTACTCCTCAAGCAGCTCCACAACAAGCACCAGCTACTAAACCAGAAGCTGTAGCAGCTCCAAAACCTTATGTTCCTGCTGGACAAGTAGCAACAGAAGAGATTAAGAATTCTCAAATGCGTAAGATTATCGCAAAACGTTTATCAGAATCTTTATTCACAGCACCTCATTACAATTTAGTAATTGAAGTAAGTATGGATGAAGCTATGAAATCTAGAGCTGTAATCAATACTGTGCCGGACACAAAAGTTTCTTTCAACGATATGGTAATCAAAGCAAGTGCTTTGGCATTAAAGAAACACCCAAAAATCAATTCACAGTGGAAAGATGACGCAATCACTATCAACTATCACGTTAATATTGGTGTAGCAGTAGCTGTCGAAGATGGTTTAGTTGTTCCTGTACTGCCTTTTACTGATGGTATGAGTTTATCTCAAATTGGTGCAAACGTAAGAGATTTAGCAGGAAGAGCCAAAAACAAAAAATTATTACCTACTGAAATGGAAGGAAGTACTTTTACCATTTCTAATTTAGGTATGTTTGGAATTACTGAATTCAACTCTATCATCAATCAACCAAATTCTGCTATTCTTTCTGTAGGAGCAATCGTTGAAAAACCTGTAGTGAAAAATGGACAAATTGTAGTTGGTAACACTATGATGTTATCGTTAGCATGTGACCATAGAACTATTGATGGAGCGACAGGCGCTCAGTTTTTACAAACATTAAAACAATACATTGAAAACCCAGTAACTATGTTAGCATAACAAAAGTTTTCTTTACAATAGAAATCCCGTTTTGAACTTTCAAAACGGGATTATTTTTTTACTTATTCTTGGCTTCAATCCACTTGGACATATATTTTGTACTGGCGAGCGTATGATGTTGCAAAAGAGCACCGTAAAAATTATTCAGTCGATGCTCCTCAATGGTAAACAACAAATGTTGTAATCGTTCTTCAAAAACACTTTCAAAAAGCTCTTTTTTATATCTTTTATTCAAAATATAAAACCCATTTTGTTGTGATGTAAGCCAGCTGGATTTATCAGTATACAACTGAACTGCTGCGTCTACAAATTCTTCAACAGCATCACTAACATAGCCATTCCATGGCAAATCTCCCTGCATAGATTCTGCACCGATAGTAGTGGTTACACTAGGCGTACCCGTTTGCATTGCTTCCAATAATTTTCCTTTTATACCCGCTCCAAAACGTATAGGAGCCAAAACTACTTTTGATTGTTGAACTACTTCATAAGCGTTTTCAGCGCGTCCCATAATAAAAAAATTAGTCTTCGGCTGATGAAGCTGCAGAACTTTTTGAGAAGGATACGCTCCATAAATTTTCAAAGTAGCATTCGGTAGTTTTTGAATAATTTTAGGCCAAATCGTCTCTTTCAAATATTGAACGGCATTCCAATTAGGTTCATGAAGAAAGTTGCCAATAAAGACAAAATCTTCTCGTTCTTCAAAAGAAGGTAATTTTTTCTCAAAAGAAGCTTCAACTACATCCAAAAGAATCGGCAAATAAAACAATAAGGAGGGGTCTATCTTAAAAACTGTCTGCAGAACATCCATCTCAAATTCGGATATCATTAATGTCAAATCACATCTCAAAATACACGCAATCTCTCGCTTTGCAACATCTTCAACTAGCAAATCATTGATGGAAAATGGCCGATTTTGCTTAAACGCCTTTTGTCGCGCTATTCGCAAACAATGCAAATCTTCTGTATCTAAAATTCTAACTGCATCAGGACAATTTTCAACTATTCGCCACCCAAATTGTTCTTCAATCATAAATCGATCAAACAAAACCACATTGGGCTGCATTGCTTTGACAAACGCATCAAAACTAGAATCATTTAGCTTTATAGCTACTTTTTTAATGCCAAATTCAGACAAATCAACCATAAAATTACTATCCTGTGCAGCACTAGCAAAAGTAACTTCATATACTTGGTTTTGAAACATACTGATGAGTTGCAACATTCTAGTTCCCGCTGCCGAAGAATTAGGCTCTGGCCAAACAAAACCAATTACTAATAGTTTTTTCATGTCAAATTAATTGTAGGTACAAAATAATACTATTTCATTCTGATTCTAACTTTTTGAAAGAAAAATCAAAACTAAAAAGCTAAATTTGTAATCAATAAATTGAATTATACCATGTTAGGATTAAAATTAGCCACTGACCCACGTTGGGTTGATATCGTTGAATCAAATATTGAAGAGATTCTAACCGATCATGCTTGGTGCGAACAAAAAGCGGCTTCCAATGCCATATATATTATCATCAATAATTCAGAAAAAGCAGAATTAGTGACCGAAATGACCAGAATTGCTTTAGAAGAAATGGAACATTTTCAAATGGTTCATAACATCATTAAAGAAAAAGGATTGACGTTAGGCAGAGAAAGAAAAGACAATTATGTTAATGATTTAGTCAAATTTGCAAAAAAAGACGGTAGCCGTAACGATGCTTTGGTCGAAAGATTACTTTTTGCAGCAATGATTGAAGCTCGAAGTTGTGAACGCTTCAGAGTGCTTTCCAAAAACATAAAAGACCCAGAACTAGCAAAATTCTACCACGATTTAATGGTAAGTGAAGCTGGACACTATACAACTTTTTTGAAATTTGCCAGACAATATGCTGAAAAAATAGATATTGATAAACGCTGGCAAGAATGGATAGATTTTGAAAGTTCAATTATTGGCAATTACGGGAAATCAGAAACTGTGCACGGATAAATAACCCTCACAATACATAAAAAAATGGCGATAAACAATAAAAACATCTTCTTAAAAACAGTAAAGTATTTAGGAATAGCATTGGTTGGTATTTTGGCTGTACTATTCATTACACCCATTATTTTTTCTGATACAATAAAAGAAGAAGTCAAAAAATACGCCAACACAAAACTTGAAGGTGAACTAAATTACGGTGATGCTAATCTATCTTTTTTTAAACATTTCCCATCATTGACATTAACCTTAAATGACGTCAATTTAAACGGCTCAACCCCTTTTGAAAAAGAAAAATTTGTATCTGCAAAAGAAATAGCTTTTGGAATTAATGTAACCAGTTTGCTTTTTGGAAAAGCTATAGACATTGACCAAATTATTCTAACAGAGGGAAATATCAACGTAAAAGTTGATAAAAATGGTCTTGCAAATTACAATGTGTACAAAGGAAGTGAGGAAACCCCTAAAGAAAATGAAGAAGAAAGCAGTACAGCATTACAACTTGAGAAAATCGAAATCGTAAACAGCAAAGTAGTTTATGATGATCAATCGACTGCTATTCATCTTGATTTATTTGATTTTAATTACACAGGTAAAGGCGATTTAAGTTCAGACTTATTTGATTTGTATTCTAAAGTTGATATTTCTAAAATGAATTTCATCTACGAAAACGAACCCTATTTGATGAATAAAAAAGTAGAGGGTGATTTAATCACAAGGGTTAATGTAAATTCATTATCTTTTGTTTTTGAAGAAAACAATCTCAATATAAATAAATTATTGGTAGATTTCAAAGGCAAATTTGATTTCCTAAAAGACGGATACAACATTGATTTTAACATAAAATCAAACGATAGTGAACTCTATGACTTGATTAATGCCTTTCCTCCAAAATTTATTACATGGCTAGAAAAAACAGAAGTTAAAGGAAAAACGGGCCTGCTCTTAACCCTAAAAGGAAAATACATTGCTTCTCAAAAAATAGCACCTGACTTACATTTAGATTTAAAAATAAAAGACGGTTTTGTTAATTATAACAAAAGTAAATTCCCTATCTCTAATCTAAATGTAGATTTTAAGGCAAAATTACAATCTCTCGATCCAAATCAATTACTACTAGATGTAAATGGTATTTCTTTGAATATTGAAAAAGAATATGTAAAAGCAAAATGGCATTCTAAAGGAGTTGAAAATATTGAACTGAATGGAGAATTGTACAGCTTTATTGATTTAGAAAAACTAAATAATGCATTAGGAATTCCAAATCTAACCGTAAAAGGGCTTTTGACTGGAAAAGGAACAATGAACGGAACCTATAATGCAAAAACTAACAGTTTTCCAATTGCTGATATTGCTATTGATATTAAAAATGGATTTATTCAAACAGAATATTATCCAAATCCTATTACCAACATCAATTGCAATGCTACCATTAAAAATCAAAAAGGATCTATTGATGATTTAAAAGTTAAACTTCAACCCGCTAGCTTTACGTTTGAACAAGAACCTTTTACGGTCGAAGCTAATTTAGAAAATTTTAAAGATTTGAGTTATGATGTGAAGGCAAAAGGCGTTTTAAACATCAGTAAAATATACAAAGTTTTTTCTCAAAAAGGATTAGATGTTGATGGATACATTAAAACTGACTTAACTCTTAAAGGCAAACAAAGTGATGCTGAAAAAGGAAATTACAGTAAACTCAACAGCAAAGGAACACTCGAAATCAGGAATATTGCTGTAGCCTCGTCATATCTTCCAAAAAAGCTTTTAATCAAAGAAGGTATATTCAAATTCAATCAAGACAAAATGTCCTTCAATACATTTATAGCAAGTTATAGTCAATCTGATTTTAAATTGAATGGTTACTTAAAAAATGTATTTAATTTTTTAAGTCCACGAAAAGGAACACTTAAAGGTGCTTTTACCTTGCAATCAAAATACATTAATGCAGATGAGTTTATGAGCACTGACGTAGCTAAGACTGCCTCTACAAATTCTACTAAAGAAATCGATACAAAGCCAACATCAGGTACAGGAGTCATAATTATCCCAAAAAATCTAGATTTGCAATTCAGAGCTAATGCTCAGAAAGTAGATTTTCAAGAATTACATCTTAGCAAAGCCAATGGTAATTTGAAAATGAAAAACGGTAAATTATACCTCCAAAACACCAATTTTAACCTGATTGGATGCCAAGTAGGGATGAACGGCTTATACGAAAGTTTAACAAGTAAAAAAGCCTTATTTGAATACCAAATTAAGGCTACAGACTTTGATATAAAAAGAGCCTATAAAGAAGTTAAAATTTTCCGTGAGATGGCAAGCGCCGCTGAAAAAGCTCAAGGTATAGTTTCTTTAGATTATAAACTTAAAGGGCGGTTAAACGCAAATATGGAACCTGTATTCCCCTCTTTAGTAGGAAATGGAGTTTTATCCATAAAAGATATTAAACTCTATGGAATGAAAATGTTTAATGTAGTTGGAAGCCAAACCAATCATGATAAAATGAAGAATCCTGAACTATCTAAAGTTGACATTAAAAGTTCGATTAAAAATAACATTATGACCATCGAGCGATTCAAATTCAAATTCGCAGGCTTTAGACCAAGGATAGAAGGAACTACAAGTTTGGATGGCCGATTAAATTTAAAAATGAGATTAGGACTTCCTCCTTTTGGAATTTTTGGAATACCAATAACAGTTACTGGTAATAAAGACAATCCAAAAATTAAAGTTGGAAGAGAAACACAAGATTTAGAGGAGACAGAGGATAAGGAAACCGAATAAACAATTAACATGAAAGTCAATAGTACTTATTGGCTTTTACTTTATTTGATTATCTAAGACATTTACACTTTGCCTACATTTATAAAATAATCACAAATTGCATTAATTTGACAAGCCTTACAATTAGGAATGGGTCTACAAATCAATCTCCCATGAAAAGAAATAGCCATTCCAATTTCTAACCAAATTGAAGAATCTAATTTTGAAAGTAACTCTTGTTCCATTTTATCGGCATCTTTAAAATCAGGTACAATACCCAATCTTGGTGCAACCCTCAAGACATGCAAATCAACCATAATACCATTAGGAATATACCCTAACTCCTTTAGAATTACATGAGCTGATTTTCTTCCAATTCCTCTATATCTTGTAAAATCCGGTATTGTTTTTGGTAAATCTTTATTATGAAACTCTTTTGCTAAATCAATAATCCAATTTGCTTTATTCTTAAAATTAGTAATAGAATTCAAAAAGGGGTATAAATCGGAAGCATTAATAGACATTAAAGAGCTCCAATGAGGATACTTATCAAAAAAAGGAATAGTTAATCGATTAACGTTTTCATCAGAATCTTGAGCAGCAAGAATAACCTTAACAATAAGTTGGTAGCTATTCTTATAATGCAGAGGATGTGTTTTCCCTTTATACCTCAATATTAATGGTTCTAACAAAATAGACCAATTACGATCGTCAAATAAATCCATAAACACATTTTTTTAGTCAATGATAAAAACAGTAGTAAGATAAATTAAAATCATTTATATCCACTATTTTTATAAGCAATAGCTAATAGAAGAAAATGAAAAAACCCCTTCATCGAATGATGAAGGGGTTTTAAAAGAATCTGAAAATATTTCAGATTAAAGAAAGGCGGCGACATACTCTCCCACAAAATGCAGTACCATCTGCGCTGGCGGGCTTAACT